>NZ_LS483426.1:1200000-1500000 GCF_900475905.1 Kingella kingae | reverse complement strand
AACCATTGACCGTGACCAAGTGCTGGAAATTATGGCAGGCAAGCAACCAAGTCCGCCAAAAGATTATAGCCACAATCTTCGCACTGAAGAATCGGCAGGCGGTGAATTTGCGACTTTGCCTGAATCGGAAACGGTTCAACCGAGTGTGGAAAGTGTAAATAAAACGCCTGAATAAGGTGTAATCAATAAAGTGCAGGCTGCTTTGGAATGGTTCAAAGCAGCCTGCATTTTTTGTTGATTAAAAACGCAGGCTGCTTTTTACATTCCCAAACTCAAACTAGCATCAACCAAACCCGAATCGTGCGGATTTTTCGCCAACACAAACCCGAGTTTGAGTGCCAATTTTTGCATCGGGTGGTTATCCGCCAAAATTTCGGCACGAATTTGGGCGAAACCTTGTTCACGCGCATGGCTAATCAACCGCTGCATCAACATCGTGCCAACGCCTTGACCGTGCAGGCTGCTTGCGATGCTGATGCCAAATTCGCAGCTTTGTCCGTGCGTGTCGGCGGTGTAATGCGCGTGTGCCAATGGTGTGTGTTCGTCATCGTGCAGCAGCAGGGCGTATTCGCGCGAATAATCGGGCTGGCTTAATTTTGCTAACAGCGCAGGCGGGATTTCGGGCGACACGGTCATAAAGCGCAAATAGCGGCTGCGCTCGTCCATGCTTTCGTGCAGGCGTTGCAGCAACACGGCATCTTCGGCGCGGACGGCGCGTAGGCGTACCACATTGCCATTGGCGAGTGTGATGCTTTCTTCTGGCGCGGTCGGGTAGGGCGTGAATACGTTGGGATTGTCTACGCTGTTGGGGTCTTGTAAATTCAATTTGGCATCGGTGCAAGCTATGCCTTTGTCATCATGGTAAAGCAGCGATAGGGTGGTGCTGTGAATTTCAGGCAGCCTGCACAAAATATCGCAGGCGTTGAGCAGCCAATCGCACCATTCGGACACGGGTAAATTTAATTGGTGCAGGCTGCTTATTGCCATTTCGGGCGATATGGGCGGCAGCAGGCTAATTTGCGCGTGTTCGTTGTGTAAATGCAACACTTGTCCAAAGTTGGGCGTGCGTTCCCAATGCCAATGCAGTTGTGTGGGCGTTTTGCTTTTGGGCAAATGATAGGTTTGCAATGCGGTCAGTAAATATGCCGTATTGGTTTTGCCTGCGGGCAACACGGCAACGGGTAGTAGTGGGCGCAAATGTTTGTGCAATTCATCGGCAGCGGCGGCGGCATAGCGATAGTCGTGGAACGATGCCAAAGTGTAGCGTTTTTGTTGATGTTGATAATAGGCGTGTAGCTGCACCAGCGCGTGTAATGCGTGTTCTGGCTGTTTAAAGTGCAGATTTTTTTGTTGATTGAACAAAGCCAGCGTGTCAGCATTGGCAGCAGAGCCAAGCCAAGTGAGCAGCAAGGGTTTGCGACTGTGTTTTTGTAAACCAGAAATTATTTGTGCGATTTGATAGCTGTCGTTGCTGGCTTGTCCTGCATAAATCACCAAAGTGGCATCGCACGAATCGTCTTGCAGACTGTGTTGCACCAACGATTGAAATACCGCAGGCGCAATGTCGGCAGGCAAATCCAAAGGATTATAGGCAGGCGGTTTATAGGGCAGGATTTTGGCTAATGTGCGCGAATTGACATCAGCCAAAAGCAAAGGTGTGTGTGCCAGTGTTTTGCGTGCCAATGCGCTAATGTGCGGCGTGTTGCTGATAATGTGCAAACGATTGCCGCGACTGATGATGCCTGTGTGAATGAGTTTGGCAGCCGTAAAAAATTGCGTCAAAGTTTGCACGCTCAAAATTTTGGCGCGATTTAATGCTTGATTAAACAGCGTTTCTTGCTCCAAATCGGGCAGGGTAGTTAGCACGATAACGGGTTTGCGTTGAGAAGCAGCCTGCAATGCGCTAATCAATTCGCGCGTGTTGTCCAGCACACTCACATGAATCAACAAAGCAGTGGTGCTGGATTCGGTAGCGATAAAATCGATAATTTGCCCTGTGCTAACGGGATAATTTTGCGGATTCAGGGTCACAAAACGGCTAAATTGCATATTGCGTTCACGCGCATATTGCTCCATGCAGCCTGCAATGCCAGCCGATTGTCCAATATAGGCGCAGGCTGCTTGTTTGGGCGGCGCAAGCAAACCTTGTAAACCTAACGTAGTAACCGCCAACAAGGCAATGCCGCGTTTTTGAGCGTATTCAGCGATTTTGTCTAATTTCGCGCTCACGGCTGGGTTGGGCGTGTCGATTTCGTTAATCAGCACCACTTGTTTGATAGGCGTTTTGGCGATTTCGCGCAAAATCGTGCTTAATTTATCTGCCGACAAAATCACAATCGCCATATCGAGTGCAGGCTGCTCTGCTACTGCATCGGCAATATTTTCGTAGGATTTTTGACCGCCAACCGTTTTATGACTGGGATTAACAGGCACAATAATCGGCGCAACCGCATCGGCACACAGTTGCGAAAACACTTGTCGCCCCAAGCTGCCATGACGGTCAGACGCACCAATCACAGCAATCGCTTGCGGATAAAAAACAGAATGAAGAGCGTGAAGCATATAAGATTCCTTTTTTTGCCAATTCAATAACCAAAGCAGCTTGCATTTTGGCGCAAAATCTGCCGAAAATAAAGCAAAATTCTTGTTTATCGATTGCTCTGATACGCATCAAAAAATAAGCAAATTTCTATGCGAATTTACATTTTGTTACAATATAACACATTGAAATGTAAAGAATTTGACATCAAAATGCAATAGGAATATAAATAACGCTAACAGGATTTTTCAACCAGCATAAGGAGTATGCAAAATGAAAGCAATGGCTTATTACGGTGAAAATGACATCCGTTTTGAAGAACACGCCAAACCAACCATTATTGACCCAACTGATGCAGTAGTCCGCATCACCAAAACCACGATTTGTGGCACAGATTTGGGCATTTGGAAAGGCAAAAATCCAGAAATTGATGCAGGTCGCATTTTGGGACACGAAGGCATCGGCATTGTGGAAGAAGTCGGCTTGGCGGTTAAAAACATCAAAGTCGGCGACAAAGTGATTATTTCTTGCGTGTCTAAATGTTGTACTTGCGATAACTGTAAAGTTCAGTTGTATTCACACTGCCGCAATGGTGGCTGGATTTTGGGTTACATGATTAACGGCACACAAGCAGAATTTGTGCGTACGCCTTATGCCGATAATAGCTTGATTGTGTTGCCAGACGATGTAAACGAAGAAGTGGCGTTGTTGCTGTCAGACGCATTGCCAACCGCACACGAAATTGGCGTGCAATATGGTGATGTTTGCCCAGGTGATACCGTGTTTATTGCAGGCGCAGGCCCAGTAGGTATGTCTGCATTGCTGACGGCGCAGTTATACAGCCCATCTAAATTGATTATGTGCGATATGGACGAAAACCGCTTGAAAATGGCAAAAGAATTGGGCGCGACACACGTTGTGAATCCAGCTTCGGGCGATGTGGCGAAACAAGTGTTTGATATTGTTGGCACAGATGGTGTGGACGTAGCGATTGAGGCGGTTGGCTTGCCAGCAACTTGGGATATGTGTCAAGACATCGTGAAAGCAGGTGGTAACGTGTCTGTGGTGGGTGTACACGGTAAACCAGTTGATTTCAAACTAGAAAAATTGTGGATTAAAAACTTGACCATTACCACAGGTTTGGTAAACGCGAACACAACCGAAATGTTGATGAAAGCGATTTCAACCAGCAGCGTGGACTATACCAAAATGCTGACGCACCATTTCAAATTCAGCGAATTGGAACAAGCATACGATGTGTTCAAACACGCATCTGAACACAATGCGATGAAAGTCGTTTTGACCATGGATTGATGGTTGTTTGAATAAAAAAGCAGCCTGCACTTTTTGATAAATAGAAAGTGCAGGCTGCTTTTTATTGTTACGATTTATTTCGCGCAACGAAAGCCCAAGTTACTCAACACAAACGGTGCTTGCAAACTGGTGCGAATGCCATAGCGCATAAACGCTGCATAATTGCTTGGGTCGGTGCTATTGCTACTGCCACCACCGCAAAACAAGCTGGAATTGGCTGAACCTGCGCTGAGTAAGCTACTGTTATAGTCTTCGGTCCACTCCCAAATCATGCCGTGCATATCGTGTACGCCCCAAAAATTTGGCTTGTCTTTGCCTACTGAACGCAAACTTTGTTGTCCGCTGGCATACCAATCTAAAATACGGCGATTGTAGCCTTCTTCGCTTGTGCCATTGGCTTGGGTTTCCGATGCCAAGCCAGCGTATTCCCACTCATCAATCGTTGGCAAGCGCTTGCCTTGTGACGTGCAATACGCATGAGCCGCAAACCAAGAAACATTGACCACAGGTTTATTGGCATCGGCAGGTTTGTAGGTATAGTCACTGCCTTGTTTGAGCCAATGGGTCAAATATTTGCTTTCTGCATGGCGAGTTGAAACTTTGCCACGCTGCCATTGCGGATTTTGCTTGATAAATTGAGCAAATTCAGCGTTGGTTACAGCAGTTTTGTCCAAGCTAAACGCTTTAACAGGAATCAGTGGTGTATTTTTTTTAAGGTACAAAGGGCGATAGCTACCACCTTTAATGTTTACCATATCTGCTGCGTGCAGGCTGCTTATGCTTAATGTGGTTGCTAAAAAAATCAAACGAATATTCATGAAAATGTCCCTTTCTTGAATGCGCTAAAACTGCCTGAACCGTTCCAGAGTTACAGGCAGTTTCTTTACTTACAAGGTAATCGTTGTGGTATTACTTGCGAGCAGCAGCAATTTCTTCAGGTTTTACTTCGCCGCCTTTGTTGCCAAAGCTGTTCAACACGAAAGTCAATACGTTGGCAGCATCTTCGTCATTCAATGCAACGGCTGGCATCACGCTGTTGAATTTTTTGCCGTTTACAGTGATTTCGCCTGACAAGCCTTTTACAACCGCTTGGATACCGCGTTTGTAGTCCGCGTTCAAGTAATCTGATTCAGCCAATGGAGGGAATGCACCTTCCACGCCTTTACCTTCTACGCCGTGACACGCCAAGCAGTTTGCTTTATAAACGGTTTCACCCAGTTTGATGCGGTCTTCTTTGCTAGAAGCAGTAGCAGGGCCTGCTGCTACTTTTGCAGTTTCGCTAGCAGTCAAAGGAGCGGTTTGAATCGCACCACCTTCGCTATGGTAAATACCTTCGGTCAATTTACCAGAGAAGATGTCTTTGTTTTCTTCGCCTTCTACTTTGATTTGACCCAGCGCACCTTTGTTAAACGTACGGAAGATAGAGTGGTCAACCAAGTTGTATGTACCAGGAACATCTACTTTGAAATCAACAATTGCCGCGCCACCAGCAGGTACTAATGTGGTTTGAACGTTGTGGTTTTTCAATGCGCCGCCTTCTACATAAACGGTATCAAAAATCTCACCAATCACGTGGAATGAAGACACCAAATTTGGACCGCCATTACCTACGAATAAGCGGATTTTGTCGCCCACTTTGGCTTTAAGTGCATTATCGCCTGCGATAGAACCTACATTGCCGTTGAATACAACGTAATCAGGTTGTTCGCGAATCGCTTTTTCCATGTCGAATGGTTGCAAGCCAGCTTCACCGTATTTACCTTTGGTATAAAAGTCGCCTTGAACCACATAGAATTCTTTGTCCACAGGTGGCAAGCCCTCTTTTGGTTCAACCAAAATCAAACCATACATACCGTTGGCAATGTGCATACCCACGGGTGCAGTTGCACAGTGGTAAATATACAAACCAGGTTGCAAGGCTTTAAAGCTGAAATTGCTCACGTGACCAGGCGCAGTAAATGATGCTTCTGCACCACCGCCAGGACCTGTTGCTGCGTGAAAGTCAATGTTGTGTGGCACAGTAGAATCCGAACGGTTAGCAAATTCTACATCTACAATATCGCCCTCGCGTACACGAATCATTTGACCAGGTACTTGACCGCCAAATGTCCAGAATTTGTATTCCACGCCGTCTGCCATACGCATAACTTTTTCTTGGATTTCAATTTTCACTTTCACGCGAGCAGCATGATTACGATTAACTGGTGGTGGTGCTTCTGGCGCATGAGTTAAAACTGCATCAATGACAGGCAAGTCAGCAGCAGCTACTTCTGGTTCAGATGCAGCTTGAGCTGGCGCAGCTTGTGCAGGGCTAGAAGCTGCGGTTGTTTCAGCAGGTTTTGTAGAAGCGGGTTCTGCAGGTTTTGCAGAGGTTTGTGGCTGCTGGCACGCAGTTAGCGCAAAAGCCGAAGCAATAAGAGCAGCTAAAGTACAGATTTTCATGGTTTAAGTTCCTTATGTTATGGAGGGGAAAGATATTATCAAAGCAGCCTGCATTGTGCAGTTGCGACTAATTTTTTTAATCCGTTTAATCCAAAGGTCACATCAGGTTTATAGTGCTTAATTATTAATTATTTTAGAAAATTGGGCATATCTTTGCATAAATTAATTTGAATGCATTATCTGTTAAGAATGGTTTAGGTACTTTGATTAAAATCAATAATTCATTTTATTTGATTATTTCTTTTTGTTTTGTTTAAAAAATTGATTATTAAGAATTTTTAAATAGATGAATATTTTTTACATGATAAAAATCAAGAAATAATCACATTTTTCAGGTAAAAGTGTCAACAATACAATACAATCGTGCTACAATCTTTAACATTCATAATTAATGAATTAATATGAAGTAAATAACGTTTTATCCACTTAAAATTTTTAGGAGCACAACATGGGGCAGTATAAAAAGCTGTGGTACATATTGATTTGTGTACTGACCATTACTTTCGGGCTACTGGGCTATTTGGGGGTTGAGGTTTACCGTCAAGCACCACCATTCCCAGAGCAATTTGTTTCAGCATCGGGTCAAACCGTTATTACCAAGGACAATATTTTGCAAGGTCAATCGGCTTGGCAAAGTACAGGTGGTATGGAGTTGGGTTCGGTTTTGGGTCATGGCGCATACCAAGCCCCAGACTGGACAGCCGATTTCTTGCACCGCGAATTGGTGGCATGGTTGGAATTGACCGCTCAAGCCGAACATGGCAAAAAATTTGATGAATTGACAACTGAGCAAAAAGCGGCGTTGCAATTCCGTTTGAAAACCGAATACCGTGAACAAAGCGCAATGGATGAATCAGGCACAGTTAAATTGTCTGATACACGTGTAAAAGCGATTGAGCAAGTTTCACAATACTACATTGATTTGTATGGCGACAATCCTGCGTATGACAAAACACGCGACAATTTTGCCATGAAAACCAATACATTGCCTGATGCAGAAGCGCGTAAAAACTTAACTCGCTTCTTCTTCTGGACTTCTTGGACAGCATCGGCAAATCGCCCAGGTTCAGTAGCAACTTATACCAACAACTGGCCACACGAGCCGTTGATTGATAACAAACCGACAACTGAAAACTATATGTGGTCGTTTGCGTCTGTGGTGTTCTTGTTGATGGGTGTGGGTTTCTTGGTTTGGGGCTACCACTTCTTGCGTAGTCATGAAAAAGAGCCAGAAGCACCGGCGGCTGACCCATTGGCAAAAATTGTATTGACTCCATCACAAAAAGCGTTGTGGAAATACGCTGCTTTGACTGTGATTTTGTTCATCGTGCAAATTTTGTTGGGTGGCTTGGTGGCGCACTACACGATTGAAGGTCAGCATTTTTATGGCATTCCATTGTCTGACATTTTGCCTTACTCGTTGGCGCGTACTTGGCACTTGCAATCTGCCTTGTTCTGGATTGCGACTGGTTTCTTGACTGCTGGTTTGTTCATTGCCCCTGTGTTGAACGGTGGCAAAGACCCTAAATTCCAAGCTTTGGGCGTGAACTTGCTGTATGTGGCATTGTTTATTGTGGTAGCAGGTTCGTATGCAGGTAACTTCACTTCTATCGTGTTGAACAAATTGTCTGGTAGCGCAAACTTCTGGTTTGGTCATCAAGGTTACGAATACTTGGACTTGGGTCGCTTCTGGCAATTATTGCTAACTGTTGGTTTCTTGTTGTGGTTGTTCTTGATGTTGCGTTGCGCGTTGCCAGCGTTCAAACAAGGCGGCGACAAAAACTTGCTGACGATTTTCGTAGCATCGATTGTGGGCGTAGGCGCGTTCTATGCACCAGGCTTGTTCTATGGTGAACACACGACTTTGGCAGTTATGGAATACTGGCGTTGGTGGGTGGTTCACTTATGGGTGGAAGGCTTCTTTGAAGTATTCGCAACCGCAGCCTTGGCGTTTATTTTCTACAACTTGGGCTTGGTGAGCTACAAATCGGCTACAACCGCATCATTGGTTGCCGGCAGTTTGTTCTTGGTAGGCGGTGTACCTGGTACATTCCACCACTTGTACTTTACAGGTACAACCACACCAGTAATGGCGGCAGGTGCATCGTTCTCTGCATTGGAAGTTGTGCCATTGATTCTGTTGGGTCATGAAGCGTATGAACATTGGTCTTATCAACACGCTGCACCTTGGATGAAGCGTTTGCGTTGGCCTTTGATGTGCTTCACCGCCGTAGCATTCTGGAATATGTTGGGCGCAGGTGTATTTGGTTTCTTGATTAACCCACCTATCCAATTGTTCTACTTGCAAGGTTTGAACACCACTGCAGTACACGCTCACGCAGCATTGTTTGGTGTGTATGGCTTCTTGGCATTGGGTTTTGTGTTGTTGGTTGGCTGCTACATCAAGCCAGACTTTACTTACAACGAAAAACAAATGACCATCGGCTTCTGGTTGCTGAACGGTGGCTTGGTTGGCATGATTGTATCTAGCTTGTTGCCAATCGGTATTTTCCAAGCAGCAGCGTCTATTACACATGGTTTGTGGTATGCACGCAGCGAAGAGTTCGTTCAACAAGGATTCTTGGAAATGTTCCGCTGGATTCGTACTTTGTCTGACTTGGTGTTTATTAGTGGCGCATGCTTCTTTGCGTTCCAAGTAATCAAAATGTCTTTGAGCAAAGATAAAAAAGCCTAAACATTGGCGTGATGTATAGAAAAGCAGCCTGCACTTTTGATGATACAAGAGTGCAGGCTGCTTTTTATTTGAAGTTGTATTGTATTAAGTTACTCTTTTGGGGATGACAGAATCAAAATTTTCTTATTATAGTGGTTTAAATTTAGATTAGGACAAGGTGACAACGACCGCCGTGTACAGCTAGTACATAAGGGAGTTGGCAACGCGGTACTAATCTAAATTTAATTCACTATAATACACCATACGGAATTCTTGTTGTGATAGCTTTGAATCAAGTGAAGTATAAAGCTGTTGAAACATTACTAACTATATTCATAAAGAAATCGAGTGTAACCAACAAAAAATATAAAGGCATACTTGTAGTAGTATGCCTTTTTTGATAAAGCCATTTATTTAGTTTATTTTTGGGTGAAATTGCCCACTGCGGATTAGTTTGATTTATGCAAAATACGTCCACAAAACGTACACAATAAAAAATAAAGAGTTAAGTACAAAACCTAACTCTTTGATTTATCTGGTGGGTCGTGAGCGATTCGAACGCTCGACCAACGGATTAAAAGTCCGCTGCTCTACCGACTGAGCTAACGACCCGAAAGATTTACATGATACAGACTAGCTACTAATATGTCAAGCAAATTATTCGCCAAATAACGCGCCTGTGGCATCACCTGAATTAGATTGTCCGCCGCTATTGGACATAGGCGTTAGCGTACGCTCTACTGCTTCTTGTCGGCGAACTGGGATCGGATTAGGTGTAAGTTCTCTAGCTTGTTGGATTTGCAGTTTATTAGTTGGTTCTAACGCACGCTCTTGTACAACTTCTGTTACAGGTTCAATTGCAGTGACAGGTTTTTTGGTTTGCCTGCGAGTAGGTGGTGCCGCAACAGGCTCGGCTTGGGTTATTTCTTCTGTTGGTTCAGAAGCTGCTTGTGTGATTTCATCAATAGCGGCTATTTTGTTTGCAGGCTGAATAGGAGCAGATGCGCTTTGTGTGCTCACTTTGCCATCTGGCGATAAAATTTGAATTTGCTTTGCTTGCTCTTGCTGTTGTTGATAATTTTCGGCTGTGGTTTGTGGTGTTCGACTGATTTCTTGGTAAAGCAAATAAATCAATCCAGCTACGGTGAATGTACCTAACGCCAATAAGGTAATCATAATATTGGCGAAAGTGATACGGCGTTTCTGGGGTTTTACATTTTTTGACATGAGGTTTCCAATGTGCAGGCTGCTTTTAATTATTGCACGGTATTGCTGGTTTGTGTGGCGGACGATGGCTGATAATTTTCAAATAAAGTAACGACACGGTGTACACCAGAAGTGGTGCTAACGCGTTCTACTACTGCGGCTTGTTGTTGCGGTGTTAGAACACCCAGTAAATAAGTAATGCCATTATATGTAACCACTTTGACATGCCCTGCGTACACGTCCGGCACGGTAAACAAGCGGCTGCGGATTTTTGATGTTATCCATGTATCGTAGTTGATATTGGATAGGGTGCGATTCGCAGAAGATAGCTGAATATGGTTGTACACAGTTTCTTGATTTTTTTCGCTGCGTGCAACTTGCTCGGCAGCTTGTCGCTCGGTTTCGGTTGGCACTTGCCCCAGCAAAAGGATTTTTCGGTTGTAGCTAACAACTGACACGGATGCGGTTGTTTGTGGGTTGATTTGTTTGATGGCTGTCATCGCATTGTTTTTAACGCGCAATTCCATCACTTCGTCATCGGTTTGCGAACCTGTGCTGCGGCGGTCGGCAATTGAATTTACGCCAACAGCAGCCGTACCCAATGCAGCCGCCACGCAGCCGTTTAGTACGAATATGGCGGTTAAAACAGTAGCAACCAATTTAAGGCGATAGGGTAAGGTAGTCATCATTTATCTCGTCTAGTCAATTACGGAAGAACTGGATTTTAACGTGTTTTGTATCAATTCGCTATATGTTTGAAAGTGCAGGCTGCTTTGTTCAGGAAACAACAAAGCAGCCTGCACTTTGAATGATGATTTATGCTATGCCGTCCATCAACATCGTATCAATGCTGTCGCAAATCGCGTGAACCAACAAAATATGCACTTCTTGAATGCGAGCGGTGCGCGGATACGGCACGTTGAGTAATACGTCGCCGTCTTTCAACATTGCGGCGATTTTTCCGCCGTCGCGTCCTGTGAACGCCACGACTTTCATGTCGCGTTCGTGGGCGGCTTTAATTGCTTCAATGACGTTGCCCGAATTGCCTGATGTGGAAATGCCGATTAACACGTCGCCAACGCGCCCCAATGCGCGAACTTGTTTGCTGAAAATATGGTCAAAGCCGTAGTCGTTGCCAATGGCGGTCAGCGCGGACGTATCGGTGGTCAGCGCGACGGCGGCTAATTCCATGCGTTCTTGCTCAAATCGTCCTGTCATTTCGGCGGCGAAATGTTGCGCGTCGGCGGCTGAACCGCCATTGCCACACGCTAAAATTTTGCCGTCGTTGGTTAATGCGTTGAACATCAGTATAGCGGCTTCGGCGGTGGCTTCGCTCAATACTTCTTGCGCTAACTGTTTGACTTTAATGCTTTCTTCAAAATGTGCGCTAACACGTTCTTGTAAATTCATGTGGATTATCCTGTGATGTTGGTTAGCCATTGCGGTGCATTGTTGCCTTGCAGCAAAACGGCATCTAAACGGCATGGGGTGTTTAATTGGTTGATTTGTAAATAATATTCTATACTGCGTTGCAATTTGGCGAGTTTTCTGGAGGTAATGCTGTATGCTGCACCGCCAAACGCGGCGGATTTACGGAATTTCACTTCTATAAATAATAACTTATCGCCCAATCGCATGATTAAATCAATTTCGCCGTAAGGGCAATGCCAATTCCGTGCTACGAGTTTGCAGCCTTGTGTTTGCAAAAAGGCGAGTGCGCGGTCTTCGGCGGCTTTGCCTGTTGGGTGGGTTAATTTCATTTTTAAGCAGCCTGCACTTTCCGCGCTGCCTGTTCCGCCGCCGTCAGCGCAATTTTATCGCGAATATACAGCAATTTGGCAAATTCAGGCGCACACGCCACATAACGCCCACTTTGTGCCAACGCCAAATAATCCGCCGCAGTCGGCATATTTAAGTTGCCCGAAAATGCTGGCGGTTCGGTAAGCGCAAACGCATTGCCCACGCCTTTTGCGTTTTCCGCGATTTGGTTTTCAGGCAGCGCGATTTCGCTGGCTTTGCCTACGCTGTAATCACTCAAACGGCGATGATTTTTCGTGTCAAACCATGCGTAAAACACTTCGCCCATTCGCGCATCGGTAGCGGCTAACACGCATTCATGATTGGGAATTTGATAGGCAACCGCGTCCAAACACGGTACGCCAATCATCGGCGTGCCAAACGGTGTCGCCAAACCTTGTGCCACGCCCACGCCAATCCGCAAACCTGTAAACGCGCCTGCACCTTTCGCATACACAATCGCGCCCAAATCCACCGCCGTGCAATCAGCTTGCGCGAATAATTCGGCAATGCGCGGCAAAATTTGCGCGGATTGTTTGTTGCCGACTTCTTTGTGAAACGAAAAGTGCAGGCTGCTTTTGTGTAGCGCGAGCGATAAAAAAGTGGTGCTGGTGTCAATGGCGAGAATAGGGCGCGTGAAATCGGGTTGCATTGTGTTTACTTCAATAAAAAATTGGGCAAAATTATAGCACGCGAAATAGTGCAGGCTGCTTTTGAGTCAGACTATTTATTTCAACTCTTTAATCACACGCGTAGGGCAGCCACTAATCAACACATTGTCGCCAAACGATTTCGTCACCACCACGCCCGAAGCGACCACGACATTATTCCCCAACGTAACATTTGGATTGATAATCGCGCCACCGCCAATCCAGCAATTATCGCCAATCGTAACAGGCTGACCCGATTCGCCGCCGTTTAGTCGTTCTTCTGCGTTCAAAGGATGGGCGGCGGTAAAAATTTTCACGTTCGGCGCAAGCAAAGTTGGCTGGATTGAAAGAATCGGCGCAAATTGTAGCATGGCCCAATGTGCAGGCTGCTTGCGCTAGGCGATGTTTTCTTAACAGGAAAGATTGTTTAAACCATAAATAGCTATTCAAAATAACGCGAAATCGTTATCATACAAGTGTTTTTTTCACTCTTAATAGAAGGATTAGGATTATGTCAGTACAAGTTCTGCAACAAATCGCCGAAATACGCCGTTCTGTTTACGCTTTGAACAAAGATTTGCCGATTGCAGCCAGCGAAGTCGCAAAAATCGTAGAACACGCGATTAAGCACACACCATCGTCTTTTAACTCGCAATCCACTCGTGCAGTGGTTTTGTTTGGTGCGGAACACGAAAAATTGTGGGACATTGCCATCAACGAATTGCGTAAAATCGTGCCTGCGGGAAACTTCCAGCCAACCGAAGACAAATTGAATATGTTTAAAGCAGCAGCAGGCAGCGTGTTGTTCTTTGAAGACCAAAAAGTAGTCAAAGGTTTGCAAGAGCAATTTGTGGCTTATGCAGCCAACTTCCCTGTGTGGGCAGACCACGCGGACGCGATGACGCAATACGCGATTTGGACGACGCTTGCCGCAGCAGGCGTGGGCGCGAACTTGCAGCACTACAACCCTGTGATTGACGCAGAAGTAGCAAAAACATGGAATATCCCTGCCGATTGGACTTTACGCGCACAGTTGGTGTTTGGCGGCATTGCTGCACCTGCTGGCGAAAAAGCGTTTAACCCGATTGAAGAACGTTTCCAAGTTCACGGTTTATAATTTGGTTGATTAAAAAGCAGCCTGCACTTTGGTTTGACAAAAAGTGCAGGCTGCTTGGTATTGTTTAACAGATTTATTCTTCGCTAAACGCGCGAATCATTTTGTGTACCATGCGAGCAGAGTTTCCCGATGCTGTTACTAAAAATGTATCGTAACTCACTTTTGCATCATCTTCCGCGCTATCCGACATGGCGCGGATAATGACAAATGGCTTGCCCATTTCAAAACAAGTTTGTGCAATGGCAGCGGCTTCCATTTCTACTGCTTGCGGATTAGGCAACTGTTTCTTGATACGCGCAATATCTTCTTTGCTGTGAATAAACGAATCACCACTCACAATCAAACCGCGCACTACGTTGGCAGTTTTAAATACTGTTGCGGCTTGTTCTGCCACATACATCAAAGTGCTATTGCTGTTGAAAAATACAGGCAATTTAGGTACTTGACCATATTGATAACCAAACGGTGTAACATCAACATCGTGGTACATGATGTGTGTACCAATCACCACATCACCCACTTTTAAGCCTGCACCAACGCCACCTGCACAGCCTGTGTTGATGACGCAATCAGGTGTAAAGTGTTCAATAAGCAATGTGGTGGCAATAGCCGCATTTACTTTGCCGATGCCAGACTGGCATAACACAATATCTTTATCAAACAAAAGTCCTGTGTAAATTACAATATCACGTCCAAAACGATGTGTTTTGACGTTGTGCATGATGCTGCGCAAATAAGCGATTTCAGCTTCCATTGCGCCAATCACGCCAATAATTTGTGGATGAAACAAATCTAATTCTTGCTGACTCATGCGAAAATTTCCTCCCATTGTACGCGATTATCGAGCAAATATTGCGCGATTTTTTGTGCGCCTTCTAAACTGTGACTTGCCGCCCAACCGCATTGCACTACGTTGCAAGCAGGGACTTCGGTCGCCACTACGACATCGCGTAGTGTTTTTTCAATTAAGTTAAGTGCGTCTTGGTATTCGGGCAAATTCAACAAGGTTACATAAAAGCCTGTTTGGCAACCCATTGGGCTAATGTCCACAATTTTATCGGAATGATTGCGCGACAATTCTGCCATTAAATGTTCCAGCGAATGCAAAGACGGCATATCCATGTGGTCTTGATTGGGCTGGCAAACGCGCAAGTCGTATTTATAGATAATATCACCGTGGTCGCCATCTGTGATGCAGGCAAGGCGCACATAGGGGGCTTTTACTTTGGTATGGTCCAAATTAAAGCTCTCTACGTTCATTCTTTTTTCGGTAGTGATGTTCATAATGAAGTACTGTGTGTTGGTTTTAAGGTAAAAAATTATGACGTAATTATAATGTATCAAAATAAAAATTACCATGTTAAAAGCAGCCTGCATTGCTATCTTTATACAAGTTGTTTGCTTAAATTTATGATACAATGGCGCGTTTTACTCATTCGTACACAAAGATTTAATTTAACATGAAAAATATTCGTAACATTGCCATTATCGCCCACGTGGACCACGGCAAAACCACATTAGTTGACCAATTATTGCGCCAATCTGGCACATTCCGCGAAAATCAACAAGTTGATGAGCGCGTGATGGACAGCAACGATTTGGAAAAAGAACGTGGCATCACGATTCTGGCAAAAAATACCGCCATTGAATACAACGGCTATCACATCAACATCGTAGACACACCAGGACACGCGGATTTCGGTGGCGAAGTGGAGCGCGTTTTGGGTATGGTGGATTGCGTGGTGCTGTTGGTGGACGCGCAAGAAGGTCCAATGCCACAAACTCGTTTCGTAACCAAAAAAGCGTTGGCTTTGGGCTTGAAACCGATTGTGGTAATTAACAAAATTGACAAACCGTCTGCTCGTGCAAGCTGGGTAATCGACCAAACATTTGAATTATTTGATGCTTTGGGCGCAACTGATGAGCAGTTGGATTTCCCAATCGTTTACGCTTCAGGCTTGAGCGGTTTCGCACGTTTGGAAGAAGACGGCACTGAAACCGATATGCGTCCATTGTTTGACACAATCTTGAAACACACACCAGCTCCTAGCGGCGACGCTGAAGCCCCATTGCAACTGCAAATTTCGCAACTAGACTACGATAACTATACGGGTCGTTTGGGTATTGGTCGCGTGTTGAACGGTAAAATCCGCCCAGGTATGCAAGTTGCTGTAATGAATCACGAAGAACAAGTGGCTACGGGTCGCATCAACCAATTGTTAGGCTTCAAAGGTTTGGAACGCGTACCGCAAGACGAAGCGGAAGCGGGCGACATCGTGATTATTTCAGGTATTGAAGAAATCGGTATCGGCGTAACGATTTGCGATAAAGAAAATCCTGTTGGCGTGCCAATGTTGAGTGTCGATGAACCAACTTTGACCATGGACTTTATGGTAAACACCAGCCCATTGGCAGGCACAGAAGGTAAATTTGTAACGTCTCGCCAAATCCGCGACCGTTTGACTAAAGAATTGCTGACCAACGTGGCGTTGCGCGTCGAAGATACGGCAGATGCTGACGTATTCCGTGTGTCTGGTCGTGGCGAATTGCATTTGACGATTTTGTTGGAAAATATGCGCCGTGAAGGTTACGAATTGGCTGTGGGTAAACCACGCGTTGTGTTCCGTGAAATCAACGGCGAAAAATGCGAACCTTACGAGAATTTGACTGTCGATGTGCCTGATGAGAATCAAGGTGCGGTCATGGAAGAATTGGGTCGCCGCCGTGGCGAATTGACGAATATGGAAAGTGACGGTAACGGTCGCACACGTTTGGAATACCACATTCCTGCGCGCGGCTTGATTGGTTTCCAAGGCGAATTTATGACGATGACACGCGGTACAGGCTTGATGAGCCACGTGTTTGACGATTACGCGCCTGTGAAACCTGATATGCCTGGGCGACACAATGGTGTGATGGTGTCGCAAGAGCAGGGCGAAGCGGTCGCTTATGCGTTGTGGAACTTGGAAGACCGTGGTCGCATGTTCGTGTCGCCAAACGATAAAATTTACGAAGGTATGATTATCGGTATTCACAGCCGCGATAACGATTTGGTGGTAAACCCATTGAAAGGTAAAAAACTGACCAATGTTCGCGCGAGTGGTACGGACGAAGCGGTGCGCCTGACCACGCCAATTAAATTGACTTTGGAAAGCGCGGTTGAGTTTATTGATGATGACGAACTGGTGGAAATCACGCCCCTTTCTATCCGCTTGCGTAAACGCTATTTGAGCGAACAAGAGCGTCGCCGTCAGTTCTCTGCTGCGAAGAAAGACTAATTAAATACTCACAGTTAAAGTGCAGGCTGCTTTACATTTGTTAAGCAGCCTGCATTTCGTTTAAAATAGACCCCTTTATCTATTCATATAATATTGTAATGATTGTTTCAGCCGACACCCTAAACCTAGCCGATTACGCCGAACGTGCCTACCTAGAATACGCCATGAGCGTGGTCAAAGGACGCGCCTTACCAGCCGTGCAAGACGGACAAAAACCCGTGCAACGCCGCATTTTATTTGCCATGAAAGACATGGGTTTGGCGCACGGTGCAAAACCCGTGAAATCGGCGCGTGTGGTCGGCGAAATCTTGGGTAAATACCACCCACACGGCGACAGTTCCGCCTACGAAGCCATGGTTCGCATGGCGCAAGATTTCACATTGCGCTATCCGCTCATTGATGGCATCGGCAATTTCGGCTCACGAGACGGCGACGGCGCGGCGGCAATGCGTTACACCGAAGCGCGTTTGACCCCGATTGCGGAATTGTTGCTGTCTGAAATCAATCAAGGCACGGTGGATTTTGTGCCGAATTATGACGGCGCATTTGATGAACCCGTGTCGTTGCCAGCGCGTTTGCCAATGGTTTTGTTGAATGGCGCAAGCGGTATTGCGGTGGGCATGGCGACTGAAATTCCGTCTCACAATTTGAATGAAGTAACCCAAGCGGCGATTGTGTTGTTGAAAAAGCCGAATTTGGAAGTAGCTGATTTAATGAAATATTGCCCTGCGCCCGATTTTGCTGGAGGCGGACACATCATCACATCAGCGAAAGATTTGCAAAACATTTACCAGTCGGGCAAAGGCTCGGTGCGTGTTCGTGCGCGTTACGAGATTGACAAAATGGCGCGTGGACAATGGCGCGTGATTGTGTCGGAATTGCCACCGAATACGTCTGCCGCGAAAATTTTGGCGGAAATTGAAGAGCAAACCAATCCCAAACCCAAAGCGGGCAAAAAACAACTCAATCAAGACCAACTGAACACGAAAAAATTGATGTTGGATTTGATTGAAAAAGTGCGCGATGAAAGCGACAGCGAACACCCCGTACGCCTTGTTTTTGAACCGAAATCCAGCCGCGTTGAGCCTGAACATTTCATTAACACACTGATGGCGCAAACCAGTTTGGAAGGCAATGTGTCTATCAACCTTGTGATGATGGGCATGGACAATCGCCCAGCACAAAAAAATCTGAAAACGATTTTGCAAGAATGGCTGGATTATCGCGTGGCGACGGTTACGCGCCGTTTGCAACACCGTTTGGACGCGGTGGAAAAGCGCATTCACATTTTGGAAGGGCGCATGATTGCGTTTTTGCATATTGATGAAATTATTAAAGTTATTCGCGAATCGGACGAGCCGAAAGCGGATTTAATCGCTAAATTTAATTTGACGGAAATTCAAGCGGAAGACATTTTGGAAATTCGTTTGCGTCAGCTTGCGCGTTTGGAAGGGATTAAATTAGAAAGTGAATTAAATGAGTTGCGCGATGAACAAAGCAGCCTGCAACATTTGTTAGCCGATGAAAATGATAAGAAAAAATTGATTATCAAGGAAATGCAGGCAGACGCGAAACAATTTGGCGATGAACGCCGCACATTGGTGGAAGCCGCCGAACGCGCCACGCTGACGCAAACCACAGCCGATGAACCAATTACGCTGATTTTGTCGCAAAAAGGTTGGATTCGCGCTCGTGCTGGGCATGATGTGGATTTGTCGCAAATCGCGTTTAAGGAAGGCGATGATTTGCAACAAGTTTTGGAAACGCGCACGGTGCAGCCTGTGATTGTGTTGGACACGTTGGGGCGCAGCTATACGATTGACCCTGCCGATGTGCCGAAAGGGCGCGGTGATGGTGTGCCTGTGGGTTCGTTGATTGATATTCAGGCAGCCGCTAGTGTTTTGACGATGATTGCTGGCTCGGTTGATGAACATTATTTACTTGCCAATTCAGGTGGTTATGGATTTATTTGTAAATTGGAAGATTTGCATTCGCGCTTGAAAGCTGGCAAAACAATCATGATGTTGGAAAGCGGCGAAGTGGCGTTGCTGCCTGAAAAAGTGTATTTGTCTTCGTTGATTAACCCTGATTGCAAAATCGTGTTGGCGACGGCGCAAAATCGTTTACTCGCGTTTCCGATTGGCGAAATGAAGATTATGGCGAAAGGACGCGGTTTGCAGCTGATTAGTTTGCAAGACGATGATAAATTGGTATTGATGAAAATGGTCAATACGCCTGATTACACGTTGGAAATTGTGGGGAAACGCAGTGGTGTGTCGCATGAAACATTGCACGTTTCCGATATTGTCAATAAACGCGGACGCAAAGGCAAAATTTTGGATATTGCAGGCAGCCTGCAACGCATCATTTAAGCGAGAAGAATTCATGCAACAAACAGCAGAACGAAGACACCATAATTGGGAAGAACAAATCCACCGCATGATTGGCTTAATCAATATTGCGCGGATTGCTATTTTGTTTTCTCTACTAATTTTTATTGCCGTTGTGAGCAATTTGGTGGGTATCGCTGGTAACCAATCTTATTTGCCATTGATTACAAACATGGCATGGATAAAAATTTGGTGTATTGCGTATAGCGCGTTAATTGGTGTGAGCCTATTTCGACCAGAGTGGCAACTGCAAGGACAAAATAAACTGCCCAACATCAGCTCTGTTATCGACATCAGCATGATTGCCGCCTTGGTCTTTTTGGCTGGCGGTGTAGAATCGGGTTTTGCGATTTTGGTTTTGCCTTTTTTGGCGACTTCGTGTTTGCTGAGTTATGGTCGCTTTCCGTTGTTGTATGGCAGCTATGTCGCGCTGCTGGTGTCGTTTGATGTGTTTTGGCATCTGCAACCATTTTCATCGTTTGTTGTGCGGGATAACTTAAACCTGCTGACTAGTCAAATAGTTTTGATAGCGGCGTGTTATTTAGTACCCTTGCTGACTTCGTTTTCGGCAGAATATCTAGCCAGTGCCGATGCGCGAATTTTGCGCCACAAAACCGCATTCGAGCGAATGAGCGGATTGAACCATATTGTGCTAAACCGTGTGCAAGAAGCGGTGATTGTGTTGGACGCGCAACAACAGGTTTGGCTGTTTAATGACCAAGCGCAGCAATATATCCCTTATTTAACCGTGGGTAAAACAGTTGAGCCATTTGGTTCAATTATTCAAAAATGGCGAAAGCAGCCTGCACGCATATTTGAAGACAATTGTGTGTTGATGTATCAACCCATGCACGTTCGCGCCGTGCCATTGGTGCAAGAAAACACCGAATTATTGATGCTGTTTATCCGCTCCGAGCAGGAACGGCAAAAAGAAGCACAAACGGTTAAACTCACTTCGCTGGGTTTGCTCACGTCTAATTTGGCGCACGAAATTCGCAATCCCTTGTCTGCCATGCGCCAAGCCAACGACTTGCTTAAAGAGAACAACGAGAACAATTTGCCGTTGGTTGCACGTTTAACCAATATCATCGAAAAAAATATTGCTCGGGTAGATAAAATGATTGAAGACGTGTCCACGCTCAATAAACGCGACCGTTTGAATCCGCAAACCATCGACCTACACAAGTTTTGGTTTGGGTTTATGCAAGAATTTCAATTAACGCGCCCCGAAAGTGCAGGCTGCTTGCGTGTGGATTTACCCAAAGAATGCTTAACCGCAGAATTTGACATCGCGCATTTGCAACAAATTGTGTGGAATTTGTGCAACAATGCGTGGCGACATAGCAAAAAGCAGCGCGATAGCGTTGTGGTGAGCATTATCCCAGATGGCGACACCATTCATTTGCGCGTTCAAGACGACGGGCCAGGTGTCGCCCCAAAAATATTGGAACACTTGTTTGAACCGTTCCAAACCAATCAGGCAGAAGGAACGGGATTGGGATTATACGTTTCACATGAATTAGCTCATGCCAACAAAGGCGATTTAATATACGACGGTAAAAACAAAGCCTTTGAACTGATTATGCCAAGGAAATTATCATGACCAAACACAGTTTGAATCGCCCCGTTTTGATTGTGGACGATGAATCCGATATCCGCGATTTAATGGAAATGACCTTAATGAAAATGGGTCTAGCGGTGGACACAGCAGAAGGCGTGGTTGTTGCCAAGAAAAAGCTCGATGCCAACCGCTATTCGCTGGTGCTAACCGATATGCGTATGCCAGATGGTTCGGGTTTGAGCGTGGTAGAACACATTGTCGCGCAAAACAACGATACCCCTGTTGCTGTCATCACTGCGTATGGCAATGCCGACCAAGCCGTGCAAGCACTCAAAATTGGCGCGTTTGATTATCTGCAAAAACCGATAACGTTGGCACAACTGCGAACGCTGGTTAAATCGGCGATTAAAGTGCAAGACGAAAGCAAGCAGCCTGCACCGATTAGCCAACCTAAAACCGTTACGCCCGAACCCGAGCCAGCCAAAGTGCAGGCTGCTTTGAGCCACGAAGCCGCCGTCAGTGATTGGGGCGATAGTGCCGACTGGCAAGCTGCTGCCGATAGCCTAACCGAAGATTACACGCAAACCGCCAAACGCAGCACAACCGCACGCGCTCCCACGCGCCGTAAAAACGCCAGCAGCAAAAACATCACGCCCGATGATGTTGTACCAGCCGTTGCATCAACAAATAGTGGCGTAACCCTACAAAGCGATGCTGATTTGCCGCGCCTGCTCGGTTCATCGCAACAAATTGAAACCGTGCGCCAGATGATTCGCAAACTTGCCAGTGCCGTTGTGCCTGTCTATATTTCGGGCGAAAGCGGTTCGGGTAAAGAGCAAGCCGCGCGCAGCATACACGAATTATCGCCACGCAAAGATGCACCGTTTATCGCTGTAAACTGTGGTGCAATTCCCGAAAATTTAATGGAAAGCGAATTTTTTGGCTACAAAAAAGGCAGCTTCACAGGTGCAGACCAAGACCGTTTGGGCTTTTTCCAACACGCACACGGCGGCACATTGTTCTTGGACGAAGTGGCAGATTTGCCGCTTGCCATGCAAGTCAAATTACTCCGTGCCATTCAAGAAAAAGCCGTGCGCCGAATTGGTGATGCGCAAGAAGTCAAAGTTGATGTCCGCATTGTGTCCGCCACGCACAAAAATCTGTCTGCATTGGTAGAAAGCGGCGCATTTCGCCAAGACCTGTTCTATCGCCTGAACGTGGTAACGCTGAATATGCCAGCTCTGCGCGATATGCACGAAGACTTGTGGGGCTTAATCCAACACATTTTGCGCCGTCATCAAGGCGATAGCGAAGTTGCCATGACCGAAGACGCGCGTGAAGCCCTGTTGCGCTACAACTACCCAGGCAACTTCCGCGAACTGGAAAACATTTTGGAACGCGCCGTTGCCCTGTGCAGCAATCGCCTGATTGATGTGGACGATTTGCAAATTAACGTAGACCCACTCAACCAAATCGACCCAGAATCGCTCGAAGGCAACCAACATCAAGTGGTAAACGGTTTGCCCAACTTCCAAATGGGTAACACCCAAATTCAAGATTATTTGGACGACATTGAACGCCAAATCCTGCAATACGCGCTGCGATTGACGCAAAACAACCGCACTCAAGCCGCCAAAATGCTGGGGATTAGTTTCCGTTCGATGCGCTATCGTTTGGAACGCTTGAATATTGAATAATCAATATGATTATTAAAGTGCAGGCTGCTTTTTGCCCTTTTGTCCAAATTTTTGATTTGGGTATAAAAGGGTATGCCGTAGGCATAAATGCTCACAAAAAGCAGCCTGCACATTTGTTGCAATAATAAGCACGATATAGCTTGGGTTGTGCCCCAACAATCCAATCAAAACAACAAGGAAACTTCATGAACGCAGAATTTACTTCACTGTTTCAACAACTCAACACCGTGATTTTGGGCAAGGAAACCGTGCTAAAACAGCTGATTGCGAGCATTTTGGCAGGCGGACACGTTTTGCTAGAAGACGTACCAGGCGTGGGCAAAACCACGTTGGCGACTTCGTTGGCGGCGGTGTTGGGTTTGAAATATCAGCGCGTGCAATTTACCAATGACATGCTGCCTGCGGATTTGTTGGGCGTGAATGTGTTTATGCCGTCTGACGGTTCGTTCAAATTTCACCCAGGCCCTGTGTTCAATCAATTTATGTTGGCGGACGAAATCAACCGCGCGTCGCCAAAAGTACAATCTGCGCTACTGGAAGCAATGGAAGAAGGTCAAGTATCGGTGGACGGCACAACGCACCGTTTACCGAAACCGTTTTTGGTGGTGGCAACGCAAAATCCGTCTGAACAACTTGGCACATTCCCCCTGCCTGAAAGCCAATTAGACCGTTTTATGATGCGTTTGAGCATGGGCTATCCTGTTGAAGAAGCGGAAAAAATGTTGTATCACATGGGCGACCGCCGCCAACTGGTTCACAAAATTGAAGCAGTCGGCACGCCTGAAAAATTGTTGCAATGGCAAGCGCAAGTGCAACAAGTTACGGTATCGGAAGCGGTGGCGGCGTATATTTACCGTTTGGTGGCAGCAACGCGCCGTGCTGGGGTGTTTGCGTTGGGTTTGAGTCCGCGTGCAGGTTTGGCGGTGGCGAATGCGGCAAAAGCGTGGGCATTTTTGGAAGGACGTGATTTTGTGCTGCCCGAAGACGTGAAAGCGGTTTGGGTGTCGGTGGGCAATCATCGTTTGCAATCGTTGCAGCAACAAAACAGCAGTAAGGTTTTAGCGGAAATTTTGGGACAAGTGGCGGTGTAAATGTTTCAATTTAAACCAAAAGAAATGTTACAACTGGCGCAAGAAGGCACGATTTCGGGGCGACACGTTGCGTTGCGCCCAACGAAATTGAGCGTTTCGCTGTTGGCGTTGAGCGCGGCAATTTGGGTGGGCGCGGTCAATTATCAAGTGAATGTGGCGTATGCGGTGTGCTTTTGGGTGGTGGGATTTATTGGCGTGGCGGCTTTGCAGACGCGCCGTCAGTTGCTTGGTTTGCAAACGGAATTGGTGTTTTCCGATGAAGTTTTCGCTGGGCAAACAGCTGATGTGTTGGTGCGATTGCATGGCGGCGGGCGTTTTCGTGTGCTGTGGTGGCGTGGCGAATACGCGCTAAAACTGGACGAACACGATGAAACGCAACATTCCATTTGGCAACGCGTCGAGCTTTCAAGTAGCCTGCACATTGCCGAAAGCATTTGGGCGATTCCGATTGAGCGGCGTGGTTATTTTCCGCGCCCATTGTTGTTGAAATTGGCAACTTCTGCGCCGTTTGGTTTGTTTCATGCAGAATGTCGCGTCGAATGGCAGGCGGACGCGGTGGCATTTGCCGCACCTTTGTCGCACGATGATTTCGGTACGGTGGCAGAAGGCGACCCCGAACAAACGCCACAACAAGCTGGCGCACACGGCGAAGACATTGCCTATTTGAAAAATCATCAAGATGGTGCGAGTTTGCAACACGTTGCGTGGAAAGTGTACGCCAAACGCGGCGAGTTGATGGACAAGGTGTTTGACGAGCCGCCGCCAGCGAAACACAGCGAAAATATTTCGTATCGCGATTATCCGCAGGGTACACCTGTTGATAAATTAGCCAGTTTGCTGACGTATCGCGTGTTGCAAGCCGACAAAACGGGCGCACCGTACACGTTGGAATTGCCAAACACCACGCTCACACCGCAAAATGGTTTGCGTGAAAAATGTTTGAATGCGTTGGCATTGATGTAACCAAAAAATGCAGGCTGCTTTTTAAATCACGCAAAAAGCAGCCTGCACGCTTATCTAGGTCTGATTATGAAACTATCGCGCACCCTTATTTTGTCCGTATTCGTTGTGGCAAGCTGCGGCTTGGCATACGAACTCATCATAGCGGCATTGGCGAGCTATTTGCTGGGCGACAGCATTTTCCAGTATTCGTTCATCATCGGTTTGTATTTGTTTTCCATGGGCATTGGCGCGCACCTGACGCGCTACATCAAAGACGAAGACGCACTCACGCGCTTCATAGAAATTGAATTGCTGGTTGGACTGCTGGGCGGATTGTCGGCATTGTTTTTGTTTACCGCGTTTGGCTTTGCCGCCGCACCATTTCGCACTTTGCTCTATGCGCTGGTGTTGCTGGTTGGCACGATTGTCGGCATGGAAATCCCGCTTGTCATGCGCGTACTCAATCAACAAGAAGCCGATTTCAAAGAAATTGTCTCGCGCGTTCTCACTTTTGACTACATGGGCGCACTAGCCGTGTCGCTGCTGTTTCCGCTGATTCTCGCGCCCAAGCTCGGCATGGCACGTTCCGCTTTGCTGTTTGGCTTGCTCAACGCCGCCGTTGCCGTGCTGACCGCCAAAGCCTTTCGCGTCCAGTTGCCGAACTATGCCAAGCTGCATTGGCGTGGCTGGCTGGTGTTGGCAATGTTGGCAATGGCTTTTGTTTACGCCAATCGCTGGGTGTTGCAAGCCGAGCAGCGTTATTTTGGCGACCCCGTGGTTTACGAAAGCCATTCGCCCTATCAACGCTTGGTGGTAACACAATGGAAAGACGATACACGATTGTATATTAACGGAAATTTGCAGTTTTCATCGCGTGATGAAGCCCGTTATCACGAAGCCTTGGTTATCCCAGCCATGCAAATGGCAGCACAACATCAGCGCGTGTTGATTTTGGGCGGCGGCGATGGTTTGGCAGCACGCGAAGTCTTAAAATACCCAAATGTTCAACAGCTTACTTTGGTGGATTTAGACCCCGACATGACGCGCACATTTCAAACGTCTGCCAAACTGGTTGCGCTCAACCAAAACGCACTCAATCACGCCAAAACGCGCATTGTGAACGCCGATGCCGCGCAATGGCTGGAAAGCAATCGCGAGCAATTTGACGTGATTATTATTGATTTGCCCGACCCGTCCAATTTTGCGTTGGGCAAATTGTATTCTGTGCCGATGTATCGTTCGGTGGCGCGGCATTTGGCGGACGGTGGCAAAATCGTGGTGCAGTCCACATCGCCGTATTTCGCGCCCAATGCGTATTGGTCGGTGGTGGCGACTTTGGAAGCAGCAGGGCTACGCACCGCGCCGTATCATGCCTATGTGCCGAGTTTTGGCGAATGGGGTTTTGTGTTGGCAGATAGAGCAGGGCAGTGGCAGCCTATTGCCCAAATTGACGTGCCAACGCGCTTTTTGGACACGCCTACGCTGGCAGAAATGTTCCGTTTTCCGCCCGATATGGCACGGCGCGAAGTTGAGCCAAATTATTTGAATAACCAAAAATTGGTGGCGTATTTTGAACAGGATTGGGCGAATGTGATGCGATAGATAAAGTGCAGGCTGCTTTTTCAAGTATAAAAAGCAGCCTGCACTTTGTTTATTCACACCGACACATCGGCTTTAATATGCGGATGTGGGTCGTAATCCACCAATTCAAAATCGTCAAATGTAAAGGCAAAAATGTCTTGCACATTGGGGTTGATTCGCATTTTGGGCAGCGAGCGTGGTTCGCGGCTTAATTGCAGTTGCGCTTGCTCCAAGTGATTGCGATACAAATGCGCGTCGCCCAAAGTATGCACAAATTCGCCTGCTTGCAAGCCGCACACTTGCGCCAACATCATGGTCAGCAAGGCATAGCTGGCGATGTTGAATGGCACGCCCAAAAAGATGTCTGCGCTGCGTTGATAGAGCTGGCACGACAATTTGCCATCTGCCACATAAAACTGAAACAGCGCGTGGCAAGGCGGCAATGCCATGTCATCTACTTCGGCTGGATTCCATGCCGACACGATTAAACGGCGGCTGTCGGGATTGCGTTTGATCTGCTCTACCAAGTTGGCGATTTGGTCAATCGTTTCGCCGTTTGCGCCGCGCCATGAACGCCATTGTGCGCCATATACGCGCCCCAAATTACCGTTTTCGTCTGCCCATTCGTCCCAAATTTTGACGCCATTTTCTTGCAGATAGCGGATATTGGTATCGCCCTGCAAAAACCAAAGCAATTCGTGAATAATGGATTTTAGGTGCAGTTTTTTGGTCGTCAAAACAGGGAAGCCGTCCGCCAAATTAAAGCGCATTTGATAGCCAAACACCGAGCGCGTGCCTGTGCCTGTGCGGTCGGATTTGTCGTTGCCGTGCGCCAAAACGTGCTGCATAAGGTCAAGATAGGGTTTCATAAGCAGCCTGCACTATGCGCGAATGGGGTTAAGGCGATAGGTCAAGTTTTCGTTTTGCACTTTAAATAGCAAATCAATGTTCGGGTGCTTGCCTCGGTTGGCTTGGGCATCGGCAACGTGTTCGGCAAACCAGTCCAAACCTTGTTGCGCGGCGGCGGCGTTGAGTTGTCCGTTAAATTGTTCTGCCAAGGCGTTATACAATTTTAGGCTACCCAATTTGCCTTCTACCGCTGGAATGTGGTGCAACACTGCGCCTGTTTCATCGCAAACGTCCAAGCCGCTCAAATGGGCGATGTCGGGCATTTGTACCAAGTTTTCTTTAAAAGCCATGATGTGAATCCTTTGTGTGATGTAGATGTGCAGGCTGCTTTATTAGTTTACAAAGCAGCCTGCACTTTTTATGGATAAATGTTTACGCGTGTTTCGTGCCAAAAATCTTATCGCCCGCGTCGCCCAAACCTGGAATGATGTAGCCATTTTCGTTCAAATGACTATCCAACGCAGCGGTAAAAATCGTTACATCGGGGTGGGCATCGCTCACGACTTTTACGCCTTCGGGCGCAGCCACCAACACCAACGCTTTTATGTTTTTGCAGCCTTTGCTTTTGAGTAAGTCAATCGTTGCGACCATAGAACCGCCAGTTGCCAACATTGGGTCAATAATCAAGGCAGGACGTTCGTCCATTTTGTCCACCAATTTTTCAAAATACGACACGGGTTGCAAGGTTTCTTCATCGCGCTGCAAACCCACTACGCTGATTTTCGCGCTTGGAATCAAATCCAACACGCCGTCTAACATACCCAAGCCTGCGCGTAAAATCGGCACAACGGTAACGGTTTTGCCTTTGATGCGCTCGCCTGTCATTTTGCCGCACCAGCCGTCAATTTCGTATTCTTCCACACAAAAATCGCGCGTGGCTTCATAAGTCATCAAACGCGCTAATTCTTTGGTTAAAGTGCGAAATTTGCCTGTGCTGCAATCGGCTTCGCGCATTAGGGTTAATTTGTGTTTTACAAGTGGGTGGTTGATAACGTGTAATGCCATTTTGTTTGCTCCGACTGGTTAAATAGTAAAAACGGCGCGTATTATATAACCACTCTCAACGTGCAGGCTACCGAAATTTCAGGTATATTCCGCCCTACGACCCACCTTGTTGATTAGGAGCAAAACCATGTTCAAACGACCCGAAGAAGTGATTATGGCAATCTTGGCACTGCTGTATTTGGTGCTGACGTATTTTTTGGCTGGTTGGGCAACCGCCGCATCGGTTAAATATACGTTTTTGATTTTGGGCTTCAATGCTGTTTGGGCGATTGCTGCGTTTTTGCTGTGGCAAGCCGACCGCATTCGTTGGCTCGTGCCGTTGCTGTTGGGCGTGTTGGTTTTGTGTTGGACGCCGTGGCTGGATTGGTTCATGCTGCGCGATGTTTTGCCTGCGGCTGATGGCAGCGTGTTGTTGCCGCCGCGTCCTTGGTATGCAACTTGGTGGTTTAAAGGCATTTTGGCGTTGATTCCTGTTGTGGTGGGCTATATTTGGCAATACAAACGTCATCATCATCGCAAAATCAACGGTTTAATTTAGAAAGCAGCCTGCACATGAAAAGAATTTTTGTTTTATACACAGGTGGCACAATCGGCATGACGCAAAGCGAACACGGTTTGCGCCCCGATACGCAAATCGTCCACACCGCGCTCGCGCCCTACGCAAGCAGCCTGCACTTGGATTGGCACGTTTGCGAACCGCTCATCGATAGTTCTGCCGTGTCGCCGCAGCATTGGGCAGAGTGGCTTGAAATCGTGCAACAAAAATTGCCGCAATACGATGGCATGTTGGTTTTGCACGGCACAGACACGCTTGCCTACACCGCTAATTTGTTTGCGCTGGCGTTAGGCAAATTGGACAAACCACTTATTTTGACAGGCTCGCAAAAACCGTTTGGCACAGACGATAGCGATGCGCCCAAAAACCTGCTCACCGCCGTCAATGCCTTGCTGCGCGATGACGTGCGCCAAGTGTTGCTCGCGTTTAATGGCGATTTATTTCGCGCGGTGGGCAGCAGCAAAGTCAGCACCGAAACCGATGCAGGCTTTGCTAATGCGCATTTTGGCGTGTGGAATGATGAATCAATTGCACCATCTATCGCGTCCCAGCAAAGCAGCCTGCACTTAAATCGCGCATTCAATCCCAATATTCGCGTGTTGCCTTTGTTGTTGATTCCTGCTCACTCGGTGCAGGCTGCCACGTACGCGCTCAACACGTTTGATGCTGATGCCGCGATTTTGTTGTCATACGGACACGGCAACGCGCCCAACGATAGCGATTTGCTCGCTGCCATCGCCCAGTTTACGCAACAAGGCAAGCTGCTACTCAACATCAGCCAAGTGCAGCAAGGTTGTGCGGCGGCAGTGTATGCGCAAGGCAATGCGCTGCGACAATCGGGAGCGATTCAAGGTGGCAAATGCAATTTGGAAACCGCAACCGCGTTGTTGATGCTCGCCGCGCACAATCGTTGGACAGCGCAAGAAGTAGAGCTGGTTCTGCGCGATTGGCAACTGCTGTAATATAATCCCCTTTATTTTGGATACCCAAATCACATGAACAACCCCTTTGCACGAGCCTTATCCGCCGCCTTATCGTTGGCGATTGTGAGCCGCCAAGTCAGCGACCAAGGCGAGCCGATTGGCTTTTTGTATCACGAACAAGCCGACTTTCCCAACGACAGCGGTTGGCGATTATTCAGCGGACAAGAAAGCGATGAATATGCCAACAATCCCGATAATTTCCAAGTGCTGCCATTGAGCGAAATCTTGGACGAAAACCCCGAAATTGCCCCACTTATGCAACAATCGTTTGGCGCATGGGAATGGGACGATAACACCGAACAATTTACGGCTGTATCCGATTGGCAGCCCAAAGAATAGGAACAAAATATGAATACGATTTCTGCTTTGCCACAAGGCAAAGGCTTAAAAATTGGCATTGTTCAAGCGCGTTTTAGCAATGAAATTGGCAGCGCAATGGTTAAAGTGGCGCACGCTAAATTGTTGGAATTGGGCGTGGCAGATAGCGACATCACGCTGACCACCGTAGCAGGCGCGTTGGAAGTGCCGTTGGCGTTGCAAAACTTGGCGGCAACCGAAGCATTTGACGCGCTGATTGCGTTTGGCGCAGTGATTCGTGGCGAAACGTATCACTTTGAATTGGTGTCCAACGAATCTGGCGCAGGCGTAACTCGTGTGGGCTTGGATTTCAATATCCCGATTGCCAACGCGATTTTAACAACCGAAAATGACGAGCAAGCCCATGTTCGCATTGAAGAAAAAGCCACAGACGCTGCTTTGGTCGCGGTGGAAATGGCAAACTTGTTGCGCGAAATTCAAGCGCGATACGATGTATAACTTGTATGGAAAGTAAGATGAATCAACCCAAAACCAAAAAATCGCCACGCCGCCGTGCGCGTGAATTTGCCGTGCAGGCTTTGTATCAAGTGGCGATGAATCAGTCTATTGCTGCCGAAGTGGCAAGCCATATGCGCGAACATGGCGATTTCAAAAATGCTGATAACGAATTGTTTACCGAATTGTTTTTTGGCGCACATCAAAATCAACGCGAATATATGCAACACATTCGCCCACATCTTGACCGCGATGAAAATGCCGTTAATCCGATTGAACGCGCGATTTTGTTGCTGGCAACGCACGAATTGGCAGCTATGCCACAAACACCGTATCCTGTTGTGATTAACGAAGCGGTGGAATTGACCAAAACTTTTGGCGGCACAGATAGCCACAAGTTCATCAATAGCATTTTGGATAAACTGGCTGGCGAATTGCGCCCAGATGAACCAAAACGAAATTAATTTTTGACCCAGCATAAGGAATCACCATGAAACAGCCGTCTTTGTTTTTCCCTTTATTTTTGATTGTGGTTGGTGCGATTTGGTTGTTGCGTAGCATGGGCTGGTTTCCTGCTACTTCGGTGATTATCGCGGCGGTGTTGGTCATCACAGGCATTTTGACTTTGCTGCTAGACGGTATCAACAAACAATCGGTGGTGTCTGCGCCGTTGTTGATGTATATCGGCGGCGTGTTGTATGCCGTATCGGAAGAAGGTTATATGCTCAAACCGTTGATTGCGTTTGGTATGATTTTTGCAGGCTGCTTGATGTTGTTGGCACGTAGTCAGGCTATTCCGCCAAAAGCAAGTCGCAAATATCCGCTCAAGCCGTAAATCGCATAAAAAAGCAGCCTGCACTTTATAACCTTCACATTCAAAACAGGATTTTCTCATGACCAGCAAACTCAAAATTGGCATTGTCGGCGCAACGGGCTACACAGGCGTGGAATTGTTGCGCTTGTTGGCAAAACACCCACACGCAGAAGTAACCGCCATCACCAGTCGTGGCGAAGCAGGCGTACACATTGCCGACTATTTTCCCAGCTTGCGCGGTGTGTATGATTTAACCTTTCAAGACCCAGAGCAAGCGCAATTGAATCAATGTGATGTCGTGTTTTTTGCCACGCCACACGGTGTTGCCATGCGCGATGCCCCAGCATTGCTGGAACAAGGCGTGCGCGTGATTGATTTGTCTGCCGATTTCCGTATTCAAGATGTGCCAACGTGGGAAAAATGGTATGGCTTGCCGTTTACCGCGCAGGCTGCTTTGCAAGAAGCGGTTTATGGTTTGTGCGAACTCAATCGCGCTCAAATTCAGCAAGCGCGTTTGGTTGCCAACCCAGGCTGCTACCCGACTTGTGTGTCGTTGCCGCTGATTCCGTTGCTGCAACAACAAGCCTTGTTGCCGAATATGCCGATTATTGCCGACTGCAAATCGGGCGTATCGGGTGCAGGACGCAAAGCCGTGGTTGGTACGTTGTTGTGCGAAGCAGGCGACAATTTCAAAGCCTATGGCGTGGCAGGTCATCGCCATTTGCCCGAAATCAAGCAAACGATTCAATCGCTGCAACACGAAGTCGCCCAACAATTTATTTTTGTGCCACACCTAACGCCGATGATTCGCGGTATGCACGCCACGACTTATGTTCACTTAAAAGACGGCGTTCAACCGCATGATTTATTGCAACAATATTATGCCAACAGCCTATTTGTTGATGTGATGCCCATGGGCAGCACGCCCGAAACCCGTAGCGTGCGTGGCGCGAACGTGTGCCGAATCGCGGTGCAACGTGCGCCCGAATACACTGGCAATGTGTGGATTTTGTTGAGCGTGCAAGACAATTTGGTCAAAGGCGCGGCAGGTCAGGCGGTGCAAAACATGAATATTATGTTTGATTTGCCCGAAACCGCTGGTTTGGACAACGTGGCGTTGTTGCCTTAAACGTGCAGGCTGCTTTTGATGTTGAAATGTTTATTTAAACTGCTTGCCGCCTTGCCTTTGCCTGTGCTGCATTGGTTGGGCGATGTGTTGGGTTATGTGCTGTATGTCGCATCGCCGCCCGACCGCCGCCGCATTCGGCAAAATTTGGCGTTTGCCCAGTTGCCCAATCATCGCCGCGCTGTGTTGCAAGTGTGCCAAGAAACCGTAAAAAGCGGTTTGGAACTAGCGATTGCGTGTTTTAGGCAGCCTGCACAAATTAGCGCGTTGTTTACCCAAGTGTATGGCTGGGAACACGTTGAACAGGCGCAGCAGCAAGGTGCAGGTTTGTTGTTGATTACACCGCATTTGGGCAGTTACGATTTGGCAGGGCGATACATCAGCGAGCGTTTGCCTTGCCCTTTAACGGCAATGTACAAACCGCCCAAAATTCAAGCGTTTGACCAAATCATGCAACAAGGGCGGCAGCGTGGCAAAGGCAGAACCGCGCCCACCAATTTGCAAGGCGTAAAGCAAGTTATCAAAGCTTTGCGTCAAGGCGAAGCGACGATTGTGTTGCCTGACCACGTTCCCAATCCGCACGAAGGCGGCGACGGTGTGTGGGTAGATTTTTTTGGACAACCTGCTTACACCATGACGCTGGCTGGCAAATTGGCGCAAGTCAATAATGTGGTTACGCTGTTTTTTGTGGGAGAACGTTTGCCTAATGGACAAGGCTTTGCGCTGCACATCGCCCCTGTGCAAGGCGAGTTCACAGGCGACAAAGCCCACGATGCGCGTGTCATCAATCAAAATATTGAGCATTGGATACGCCATTTTCCGTTGCAATATTTGTTTGCGTATAATCGCTATAAACATCCATAAATCTTAATCATCTTAAAAAAAGCAGCCTGCATTTTATGGATTTAAAGTGCAGGCTGCTTTGTAAGGTTCACACCATGAACGACTCAAAAACCTGTTTCCATTGCGGCTTACCTGTTCCCGAAAACACGCATCTCTCCATTCGCTACGAACAACGAGAAGAACCTGCTTGTTGTGCAGGCTGCCAAGCAGTCGCGCAGGGCATTATTGACGCTGGGTTGGGCAGCTATTACAAAAACCGCACCGCCAACGCGGAAAAAGCTGCCTTGCCGCCCGATGAAATTTTGGCGCAACTGAAATTGTACGATTTGCCCGAAGTGCAAGCGGAATTTGTGGAAGTGCTGCCGCAAAACGAAAAAGAAGCCATGCTCATGTTAAGCGGCATCACTTGCGCGGCGTGTACTTGGTTGATTGAGCAACAACTTTTGCGCCAAAGCGGTATCGTGAAAGTGGAATTGAATTACAGCACCCAACGTGCGCGTGTGCGTTGGGACAATAGCCGTGTACAGCTTTCACAAATTTTGCATTTAATTCAACAAACTGGCTATACCGCCTCGCCTTACGATACGCAAAAAGTGGAAGCGCAAGCCCAACGTGAACGCAAAAAAATGCTGATTCGCCTAGCCGTTGCAGGTTTGGCGAGTATGCAAACGATGATGTTTGCATTGCCGACTTATTTGTATGGCGATATTGAACCGCAATATTTGACGATTTTGCATTGGGGCGGCTTTTTGATGGTGCTGCCTGCGCTGTTTTATTCGGCGCAACCGTTTTATCAAGGCGCGTGGCGTGATTTCCGCAATAAACGCACAGGCATGGATACGCCGATTGCGCTGGCGATTACGATGACATTTATTGCAGGTTTGGGTGCGTTGTGGAAAGGCGCGAGCGAAGGCTTGTATTTTGAAAGCATTGCGATGTTGGTGTTTTTCTTGTTGATTGGGCGATTTATGGAGCAATCGGCAAGACGCAAGGCTGGCGACGCGGCGGAGCGTTTGGTTAAACTTGTTCCTGCGTTTTGCCACAAAATCATCAATTTAGACGCGGAACAAACGGAAGAAGCGGCAGTCGTTACGTTGAAATCGGGCGATGTGTTGTTGGTTCGCGCTGGCGAAATTGTGCCTGTTGATGGCGTGGTGTTGCGCGGCGAAAGTGAAATCAACGAAGCCATGCTGACGGGCGAAAGTGTGCCGATTCAAAAAAATTCAGGCAGCCAAGTTACGGCTGGCACGTTGAATACGGCAAGCCCGTTAATCATTCAGGCACAACAAGTGGGCAATCAAACGCGATTGGCGCACATTGTGAAATTGCTTGACCGCGCTTTGTCGCAAAAGCCACGTTTGGCGATGTTGGCGGAAAAATATGCGTCTGTGTTTACCTTGGCGCAAATTGTGTTGGCGATTCCGACTTTTATCGCGTGGTGGTGGTATGCCGATGTGGTGCAAGCAGTGTGGATTGTGGTGGCGTTGCTCGTGATTACTTGCCCTTGCGCGTTGTCGTTGGCAACGCCGACTGCGTTGGCGGCAAGCATGGGGCGGTTGGCGAATGCAGGCGTGTTGGTGGCGCGTGGACACGCTTTGGAAACGCTGGCGCAAGTATCGGACGCAGTTTTTGATAAAACAGGGACGCTGACGGAGGGGAAATTATCGGTTACGCAATTTCACAATTTTTCAGGCAGCCTGCACGATACGGATTTGATTGCAATCGCGAAATTATTGGAACAACATTCAGAACACCCGATTGCGCGAGCGATTTTGAATTTATCGCTTACGCTCCCTCCCCTTGTGGGGGAGGGTTGGGGTGGGGGTTCGCATTCCGCCACGCAAATGGACGAAAGCGCGGAAAATCACATTCACATCGCACAAAAATTAAACAAAATCGGGCATGGCGTGTCGGCGCAAATCACGTTGCACAATCACACGCAAATTTGGGCGATTGGCAAACCTGATTTTGTGGCGGAAATTTCAGGCAGCCTGCCTGAAAAATTGTCGGAATTGGCGCAACAAGGCAGCGTGATTGTGTTGGGTAACCAACACGGTTTTCAGGCAGCCTTTTTGCTGCGCGACACGGTAAGAGCCGATGTAGCGGACGTGTTGGCGGCGTTATGTTCGCAGTCTATCGCGGTGCATATTTTGAGCGGCGACAATGCGGCAGCGGTCAATCAATTAGCCGATGATTTGGCGATTGAACACCGCCAAGCCGCCGCCACGCCCGAAGACAAATTGCGTTATATGCAGCAGCTTCAAGCGCAGGGCAAACGTGTGTTGATGTTGGGCGATGGCATTAACGATGCGCCTGTGTTGGCGGCGGCTGATGTGTCGGTGGCGGTGGCTGGCAGCGCGGACGTGGCGCGAGATGGCGCGGATATTGTGTTGTTGAATGATGATTTGGGCGCGTTGCCGTTGATGTTGCGACAGGCGGCGAAAACGCAGGCGATTATTCGGCAGAATTTGATTTGGGCAACGGTTTACAATGTGATTGTTGTGCCGTTGGCGATTGTTGGTTGGGTGTCGCCTTGGAAAGCGGCGATTGGCATGAGCGCGAGTTCGTTGTTGGTGGTGTGGAATGCGTTGCGGTTAAGGAAATAGATTGCCAATATGAAAAAGCGGCCTGCACTTTCTATCAACAGAAAAAGTGCAGGCCGCTTTTGTATTCACCAATCTATTATGCCAAACTATCCAACCAACGTTCCGCGTCCAAAGCCGCTTGACAACCGCTTGCCGCGCTGGTAATCGCTTGACGGTACACATGGTCTTTCACATCGCCAGCCGCCCAAACGCCTTCAATATTGGTCGCGCCCACGTTGCCTTCGTTGCCGCCTTTGGTGATTAAATAACCCGTTGCGTCCATGTCTAGCTGACCTTTAAAAATCTTGGTATTGGGCTGATGTCCAATCGCAATAAACACGCCTTTTACGGTAATGTCTTCGCTGCTGCCATCGTTGTTTTGCAAACGTACGCCCGTAACGCCCATTTCATCGCCCAAAATTTCTGCCAAAACCGCATTGGTTTTTAAGATGATTTTGCCTTCCGCCACGCGCTGCATCAATTTTTCTACCATGATTTTTTCGGCACGGAACGTGTCGCGGCGATGGATCAGCGTTACGTTGCTGGCAATGTTCGCCAAATACAAAGCTTCTTCCACCGCCGTATTGCCACCGCCAACCACTGCCACATCTTGACCTTTGTAGAAAAAGCCATCGCAAGTGGCGCAAGCCGACACGCCTTTGCCTGCAAATTGCTCTTCGCTGTGTAAACCCAAATATTTGGCAGACGCGCCAGTTGCAATAATCAACGCATCGCAAGTGTATTCGCTCATATCGCCTTTGAGCGTGAACGGACGTTGCTGCAAATCCACTGCATTGATTTGGTCAAACACAATTTGCGTGCCAAAGCGTTCTGCGTGTTTCAGAAAGTGTTCCATCAATTCAGGGCCTTGCACGCCATCGGCAAAAGCAGGGTAGTTGTCCACTTCGGTAGTCGTCATCAACTGACCGCCTTGCGCCATACCTGTGATGATAACAGGTTGCAAATTGGCGCGAGCCGCATACACTGCCGCCGAATAACCAGCAGGGCCAGAGCCTAAAATAATCAATTTGTGATGTTGAGCCATGATTGTTCCTTTTGTTGATTAAATAACAGGCGTGGATTGTACCGATTTTGAATGTGCAAATCAAAAAAGCAGCCTGCATATTTAGCTATCAGATTTAATTTGCGTTTTATTTTTAGGCTATGTATAATCACGCCCTTTGTAACCTTGCTACTCGCAAATCGCATGGCGAGTAGCTGTTTTTAATCAACCGTAAGGAGATAACATGCGTCATTACGAAATCGTGTTTATCGTTCATCCTGACCAAAGCGAGCAAGTGCCTGCAATGGTAGAACGCTATAAAACCATGATTACCGAAGCTAGCGGCAAAATCCACCGCTTGGAAGACTGGGGTCGCCGTCAATTGGCTTACCCAATCAACAAAGTACATAAAGCACATTATGTATTGATGAACATTGAAGCAACCCCTGCAACTGTTGAAGAATTGGAAACTGCTTTCCGTTTTAACGATGCGGTATTGCGTCATTTGACTATTCAAACCAAAGCTGCTGTAACCGAAGCGTCTCCAATGATGCGTGAAGAGAAATCAAAAAGCCTGATTTCAGAAGAAGCAGCAAGCGAAGAAGCAGCCGAAGCATAATTGAACAATCAATTTATCTTGACCGCTTGCCTACATAAAGTCGATGTTTTGCGTTACACGCCCGCAGGTGTTGCGGTGTTAGATGTGGTGCTGCAACACGAAAGTTGGCAAGAAGAAAATGGTTTAAAGCATCAGGTTAGATTTGAATTACCTGCTAAAATCATCGGTCAAAATGCTCAGGTTTGGCAGTATCGGCAGGGCGAAATGGTAACCGTAACAGGTTTTTTGGCGCAACGCAGCCAACGCATTATTCGCCCCATACTGCGAATTCAACACATTACAGAATATAAAGGTTAAACGACATGGCTCGTCAAACATTTAAACGCCGCAAATTCTGCCGTTTTACAGCAGAAAAAATCCAAGAAGTGGATTACAAACAAGTTGATTTGCTAAAAGATTTCATCACTGAAAACGGCAAAATCATTCCCGCTCGCATCACAGGTACAAAAGCACACTACCAACGCCAATTGGCTGTGGCAGTGAAACGCGCTCGTTTCTTGGCTTTGTTGCCTTACACTGACCAACATAAATAATTAGGAGTTTACATTATGCAAATTATCTTGTTGGAACGCGTTGCTGGTTTGGGCAACTTGGGTGATGTAGTAACTGTAAAAAATGGTTACGCTCGCAATTTCTTGATTCCTACTGGAAAAGCAAAACGCGCTACCGAAGCAAACTTGAAAGAGTTTGAAGCTCGCCGCGCGGAATTGGAAGCAAAACAAGCTGCTATTTTGGCTGACGCACAAGCGCGTAAAGCAAAATTGGACGGTCAAACCATCACTGTGGCACAAAAAGCAGGTGTGGACGGTCGCTTGTTTGGTTCTGTTACCAATGCGGACATTGCTGACGCAATCAAAGCAACTGGTGTAGAAGTTGTAAAAGCAGACGTTCGTTTGCCAAACGGCCCATTGAAAGCGGTTGGCGAATACGAAGTTGAGTTGGCTTTGCACGCCGACGCCGTTGCTAGCATCACTGTTGCAGTGGTTGCTGCTGCTGAATAATTATTAAGATGAGAGTGCAGGCTGCCTGATGTTTATCGGGCAGCCTGCATTTTTTATTGGGAAAAAATGATGTATCCAATTCAAGAGCCTTATCAAAGTGGCTGGCTGCAAGTGTCGGCAATCCATCAAATGTATAGTGAATTAAATTTAGATTAGTACCGCGTTGCCAACTCCCTTATGTACTAGCTGTACACGGCGGTCGTTGTCGCCTTGTCCTAATCTAAATTTAATCCACTATATTTTACCCACCATTGTTGGCTGGACGATGAACGCGCTTTGCTCAATCACATAGATAAAATTCGCCATATCCCGACTGTGATTGTGTGCAAGGGCGATACGATATGTGTACGCCAGTGCAGGCTGCTTACGATTTGCACCGCGCCTTTCCAGAAGCCAAATTGCAAATTGTGTGTGCAGGACATTCGGCATTTGAGCCAGAAATCACGCAGGCATTGTTGGCGGCAACCGAGCAGTTTGCAGCATAAACAAAAAACCACATCTTTCGTTTAAAAAGATGTGGTTTTGTTTTTGGATAGATTATTTAGATTGTTCAACCATGTAACGGACAACTGCTTTGATGTCGTCATCGCTAATTGAAACATTACCGCCTTTGGCTGGCATCATGCCACCTTTTGGATTGGTATAGCCTTCAATCGCATGTTTAAATAGGGTCTCTTCGCCTTTTGCAATGCGCGGAGCCCATTCTTCTTTATTGGTCAATTTAGGTGCAAATGGAATGGCAGCTGTTGCGCCATGGCATGCTTGGCAAGATTGCTCAAATACTTCTTTACCGCGACCACTTGCTGCCACTGGTGCAGCAGCTGCATCGCTTGCAACGGGTGCGGAAGCAGGAGCTGAACTAGCAGCAGCCGAACTTCCTGACGCCTTACCCGATTCATCAAAATTTGCGCCAGATTGATTTGCCATATAAGCTACTGCACGCGCCACTTCTTCATCGGTTAAAGTCGTATCACCACCTTTGGCTGGCATCACACCGCCTTGTGTGCCTTTAAAGCCTTCAACGGCGTGTTTAATCAAAGTCTCAAAGCCTTGTGCAATACGAGCAGCCCACTGGTCGTTGTGCGTAACTTTGGGGGCGTAAGCAATCGTGCTATCTGCCGCGTGGCATTGCACACAAACCTTATCAAATACCTGTTTGCCCGTGCGCTGACCAGGTTCTGTACCATCGCCCATAGTTAAGCGACCACTAGGCATAATGCGTGTTTCGGTCGCGCTAGACGTGCTGTCTGCTACATCGCGGTAGTAGCCACTGCCAGCCAGTTTAACCAGCAAATATAAGACAGAAATTAAAATAATAACGCCACCCAATAAGGTTGTTAAAGCAGAGCCTTTGGCTTGATGTTTAAATGGTTTCATTTGAGAGTTGCCTCGTCTTTTTAGTAGTGGTGAGGAGGAATGTGTTGCTTATTGCTTAATTTGTTTTAACAATAATTTGCGCGATTATACTGAATTTGTGTGGTCTTTCCAAGTTGATAAATTTAGTTTTTATCAAATAATTGCAGGTTTTCTTGGTTTGGCAGCCAAATTTATTTTTGCCAAGCTAGGCAATTTCGGGTATTCTTGCTGGCTTCCATTTTGCAATCCGTATCCGTAGCTCAGTTGGAAGAGTGTCAGTTTCCGAAGCTGAAGGTCGCTGGTTCGAACCCAGTCGGGTACGCCAAATCACACAAAAGCAGCCTGCACATTTCGTTCTCCGAATGTGCAGGCTGCTTTTTAATCAGGACATGGCGTTGCGCCGCCATACTCACGCTAGTCTCGTGGCAAATTCAACATCTCGCTGGCATGGTTCAAAGTCGTATCGGTAATTTTTTCGCCGCCCAGCATACGTGCAATTTCTTGCACGCGCGATTCGTTGTCCAGTACGCGAATTTCGCTAATCGTCTGTTCGCCATCGCTGCGTTTTGCCACTTGCCAATGATGCTCGCCATACGCTGCCACTTGCGGCAAATGCGTAATCGCCAGCACTTGATGCTGTTGCCCCAAAGTTCGCAAAGCACGCCCAACCGTTTCGGCAACGCCACCGCCAATGCCCGTATCCACTTCATCAAAAATCAAAGTCGGAACGTGCGTATATTGGCTGGTAACCACTTGAATAGACAAACTAATCCGCGCTAATTCGCCACCCGATGCCACTTTGTTGAGCGGACGCAGCAGCGAGCCTTTGTTTGCCGCCACTTGATATTGCATCTGCTCCAAACCGTGCGCCGCAGGGCTGGCTGGCAACAGTTCTATGTGAAATTTCGCGCCTTTCATTGCCAGTTGTTGCATGTGTTCGGTGGTTTCTTGCGCCAATTTTTGCGCGGCTTTGTGGCGTTTTTCCGACAATTTTTGCGCGTGTTCCATGTAGCTGTTTTCGGTTTGGCTAACCAATTTTTGCAAGGCTTCCAAATCGGCAGACGCTTCCAAATCGTGCAGGCTGCTTTCAATTTCTGCCCATTTTTGCGGTAAATGTTCAGGCTCAACGCGGTATTTTCGCGCCATCGACATCAATTCTTGAATGCGCTGTTCTTTGGCGGCAAGTTCGTTGGGATTGATTTCCACGCTGTCAATTAAGTTGCCCATTAAATGATTAATTTCACTCAATTCCACTTCAATGCTTGCCAGCATTTCCAAACTTTCGGCAAAGCGCGGTTCAATATTGCCGAGCTTGTCCAAAGTCTTTTGACAACGGCGCGTTAAGGCTCGCAAGCCATTGTCGCCGCTCACCATGTCTTGCACGTCATAAGCAGCCTGCAATAAATCATCGGCATTGGACAAGCTGTCATACGCTTGATTGAGCGTTTCCCATTCGCCTGTTTGCAGATTTAATTGTGCTAATTCATTGACTTGCCATTCTAAACGTTCGCGTTCAATCGCCAAGTTTTCCGATTGCGTTTGCGCGTTCAATAGCGATTGTTTGGCGTGTTGCCATGTTTGATAGTCGCTTTTGGTTTGTTCTACCAAATCCAAGCAGCCTGCAAATGCGTCCAATAATTGTCGTTGCGCGGCTTCGTGATTGAGCGAATGATGGGCGTTTTGACCATGTATATCAATCAGTTGTGAGCCAATTTGTTTTAACTGCACCAGTGTGGCTGCTTGGTTGTTGATAAAACTGCGGCTTTTGCCTTTGGCATCAATAATGCGGCGAATCGATAGCTCGGTGCTGTCTGCGTCCAGCAAGCCTTGTTCGCGCAATTCTTGTTGCAGCGCGGGCAAATCGGACACGTCAAACAAGGCGGATAGCTGCGCTTCTTTTGCGCCTTGTCGCACTTGGCTGTAATCGGCTTTGTCGCCCAGCAGCAGGGATAACGCGTCTAGCGTGATGGATTTGCCTGCACCCGTTTCGCCTGTCAAAACGGTAAAACCGTTCTGAAAGTCCAAATTTAATTGTTCTACAATCACAAAATCACGCAAAGAAAGAGTTAATAGCATGGCGGTTGGTTCGTGTGAAAAAGAAAGTATTATAAAGCAGCCTGCATTTTATGTTTACCAAAAGTGCAGGCTGCTTTTGCTGTTTAACGCACAAAAAAACGCCCACACAAAAATGTGCAGGCGTTTGCGTTTGGGTTTACCAAGGGTTTATTGGTAGTGGTTTGTGTTAGTCCTCTTGCGCACCCAGTTGCAAATAGTTTTGTAAACCGATTTTCTCGATTTGCTCCAACTGCGTTTCCAGCCAGTCGATGCGTTCTTCGTTCACATCTTTTTGTTTTTCCAACAGCTGACGCGATACATAATCTTGTTGCTCTTCGCAGGTTTGAATCGCTTCAACTAACGCAGTGTGTTTTTCTTGTTCTTTTGCCAAATCGCAACGAATGATTTCTTCAGGCGTTTCGCCAATCAACAATTTGCCCAATTCTTGCAGATTGGGTAAACCTTCCAACAACAACACGCGCTCAATAATCGCATCGGCTTGTTTCATTTCCACGATAGAGCTTTTGTAGAAATGTTCGCCCAATTCTTCAAAACCCCAGTTTTTCAGAATGCGAGCGTGCAGGAAGTATTGGTTAATCGTAACCAACAACAAGCCCAAGTTTTTGTTTAATTGACGAATAACTTGACGATCGCCTTGCATAACACGCTCCTATTAAATTTGACTTTGCAGATAATTTTGTTCGCCCAAAATTTTGATTAAGCGAAGTTGTTGTTCCAACCAGTGTGCGTGGTCTTCTTCGGTGTCTTTCAACTGATTAACCAGCAATTCGCGCGTAACGTAATCTTGTTGCTCTTCGCACAATTTCACGCCTTTTTTCAGGTTTTCGCGCACTTCCAATTCGGTATCCAAATCAAATTGCAGCATTTCCAAAATATCTTTGCCTACTTTAACAGGCGCAGACACCATGTTTGGCGTGCCACCCAGCATCAAAATGCGGCGAATAAAACCTTCTGCATGAGCCGTTTCGTCTTCCATTTCGTGACCAATGCGGTCGAACAATTTGGTGTAGCCCCATTCAGAGTACATGCGTGAGTGGATAAAATATTGGTCGCGCGCTGCCAATTCGTTTGACAGCAAAAAGTTCATGTAATCGATAACTTCTTTATTGCCTTGCATGATGTTTCCTTTCAAAAAATGTAGTGATTTGCAATGGGGGCAGATTGTAGCAGCGGTTTTTTGGTTTGGCAAAAAGTTGTTTAAAATACAAACAATTATCAAATTTAACCATTGCTATAATCAATGATGAAATGCGTTATCAATAAAGAAAAATATTTAAAAATAAAAACTTAATTTGATAGTGATTGTTATTTTTGCTTGCAGGCTGCTTTTTATTTACCAATCTTTACATTTTGTATTGGATTTGCATGCCGTCATTATCTATTTTGCACAATCGCGAAAGTAGGCTACAATCCGCTATCGTTTGTAACGCCAATAAAAAGGTACACTTTATGCTAACTGGTAGCCTTGTTGCTTTGATTACGCCCATGAATGCAGATGGCAGCGTGAATTATGAGCAGCTGAATACTTTGATTGAATGGCACATTGCCAATGGAACGGACGCGATTGTCGCAGTCGGCACAACAGGCGAATCCGCCACTTTATCGGTTAATGAACATTTGGCTGTGGTGGAAGCGACTGTTAAACAAGTCAATAAACGCATTCCTGTGATTGCTGGCACGGGGGCGAACAATACGCGCGAAGCTATTGAGTTGTCTAAATCGGCAGAAAAATTGGGCGCAGATTACACGCTATCGGTTGTGCCGTATTACAACAAGCCATCGCAAGAAGGCATTTATCAGCACTTTAAAGCGATTGCCAAAGCGACTTCTATCCCCATGATTATCTATAATGTGCCAGGTCGCACCGTTGTGAACATGAGCAACGAAACCATTTTGCGATTGGCGCAAATCCCCAATATTGTTGGCGTAAAAGAAGCCAGCGGCGGTGTAGCGCGTGCTTTGTCTTTGTTTAAAGATGCACCAAAAGATTTTGCCATTTATTCGGGCGATGACCCAACGGGCTTGCCATTTTTGTTATGCGGTGGACACGGCGTAATCACTGTTGCGGCAAACGTTGCACCCAAAGCATTCGCGCAAATGTGTCGCCATGCCATCAATGGCGAAATTGCCGCCGCCAAAGCCTTGAACGAACAGCTTATCCCTATTTACGATGTGATGTTCTGTGAACCTAGTCCTGCCGCTGCAAAATGGGCGTTAGAAAAATTAGGCTTATGTGACGCACACGTTCGCTTACCTATTTTGCCATTGAGCGAAGCAGGACAAGAAAAAGTGCAGGCTGCTTTAAAAGCATCGGCAATCGTTTAATCAATCTATTTAACATTAAGGAAGCAGTCGTAATGCAAAAAAAATATTTAGTTAGCCTGTTGGCAGTTTTGAGTTTGGCAGCTTGTTCTAGCAACAAAGAAACGCCGAAGTTGGATTATCAATCGCAAACCAACAAAATCGTGAGCTTGGAAGTACCGCCAGATTTGAACGACCCACGCAACGGCAATTTATATAACTTGCCAGCAGGTACGGTTGCCAATCCCAATGCTTTGAATGAAGCCACACCACGCCAAGCCGTATTGGCGCAAGCAAAAAATGTTCGTTTGGAACGCAGCGGCTCGCACCGTTGGTTAGTGGTTGATGAAAAAAATGCCAACGAAATGTGGCCGATTTTGCGCGCATTCTGGCAAGAAGCAGGTTTCACCATTTATTCGGAAGAGCCAAGCGCAGGTTTGATGGAAACCGATTGGGCAGAAAACCGCGCCAAATTGCCAAACCAAGGTTTGCGCCGTTTGTTTGAAGCCGTTGGCATGGGCGGTGTTTACACCACCAGTGAGCGCGATAAATTCCTGATTCGCATGGAGCGCAACAATCAAAATGGCTTGGATATTTTCTTCACGCACAAAGGCTTAGAAGAAGTTTACAATAGCAAAGATAAAGATGGTACGGTTTGGCAGCCGCGCGCCAACGACCCAAATTTAGAAGCAGCGTTCTTGGCACGATTTATGCAATACTTGGGCGCAGATGAAGCCACGATTCAAAGCCAAGTAGCCGCCAAAGCTGACCAAGCGCAAGGCACACAATTTGCGAAATTGGACAATGGCAGCTTGGTGGTATTTGGTGCAGCAGAACGCAACATCAACCGCATTGGTGCAGCATTAGACCGCGTGGGCTTGACCGTACAACAATTTGTTGCCGAACGCGGAATGTTCGTGGTTAAAGCCGCGCCAAGCGAAAGCGAAGCCTTGGCACAAGCCGCAGCAGACAACAAAAAATCGGGTTGGTTTAGCCGCTGGTTTGGTTCTGATGACAAAGCCGAAGCCGCACCTGCCAACGAAGCACCGCAATTATTCGTGGCATTGGAGCAAGTGGAAAACGGACAGCGTTTGCATTTGTTAGACCAATTTGGTAAACCTTACACAGGCGAAAATCGTGATAAATGGCTCAATAGCTTGTATCGTGAATTACACTAATTAAATCATCAAAAAATGCAGGCTGCTTTGAAATTCATCTCAAAGCAGCCTGCACTTTATTTTGTCAATTTAATTTATTTGGTTGATTTAAATCGCGCGGTCAAAATACAAATTGATTTGACTTTCTTGCGCCATAAAATCCACATAATCGCGCACAATGGCTGGATAGTCCACGTCGCGCACCATGCTCAAATTACGCAATAATGGGAAGATGATGATGTCTTCCAAGCTCAAATCTGTGCCATTTAAATAATGCGATGAGGGTGATAACAGCGTTGCCAGTTGCGCCAATTCTTGATTAGCACGCGCAATATAAGCATCGCTTTGCGCCAATAAATCGCTAAATTTGCCCACGTTGGCTTCTTTTTTTGTGACAAAATAATCAATCGCCGCTTGGGTGGCAAATTCGGGCAAGTTGAGCTGCACATCGCGCGGCATAATCAAGTGATTGCCGTATTTGCCAAAGCGGTCAAACCACGCTTGCACTTCGGGGCGAATAGTGACGTTTAGCGGTGCTTTGCCTGCGTATTGCTGCAAATAATGCACAATGTCTAGGCTTTCGCCCATGTGCGAGCCGTCGTCTTTTTGCAAAATCGGCACTTGTTTTGCGCCAATTAAGCTAATCGGCGTGGCTTCGTCATCGTTTAGCAAATATACCATTTCGACTGGCAAGCGATGCAAACCGACTGCCATTCTGGCGCGAACGGAATAAGGGCAATGGTCGTAAACATATAATTTCATTTCGGTTTCCTTTTTGGTTGGCTTTTAAAGCAGTTTGTGCGATTTATTTCGCAGGCACAACGCCCATGCGCTGTTTGAGCGAAGTTTGACGCTCGCCCAACAAGCTGGCGTAATACACCGCGTTAGTCATTACTTTTTTCACATAATCGCGTGTTTCGTTAAACGGAATCGTCTCGGCATAAATCGCGCCTTCCATTGCTGAACCTTGCCATTGGCGTGCGCGTCCAGGCCCTGCGTTGTAGCCAGCGGTTGCCAAAACATCGTTGTTTTTCAGGCTTCTGCGTGCATCTGCCATATACCATGTTCCCATGCGGATATTGCCTTCCGTGCTATACAGTTCGCTGCTGCTCATGCCGATTTTACGCGCGATTTCTTGTGCAGTGGCTGGCATCACTTGCATCAAACCTTGTGCGCCTACGCTGGATTGTGCGCCCATCACAAAACGGCTTTCTTGGCGGATTAAGCCATACACCCACGCTGCATCTACCCCATGTTGTTGGCTGTATCGCGTAACCAAATCGCGAAACGGCGTGATGTAGCGCAGTTGGTAATTAAGCAACTGGTCGGTGCGTTCCGCGCTGTTAATCGCCATTTCGTAAAATTGATGATTAAACGCGACTTGCGCTGCGGTCAGTAAAGTGGCTTCGTTCATGCCACGTGTGGCGTATCGCCATTCGTTTTGCGCTTGGCGACGCATTTTCCAGTTGTTTTGTTGTTTGCTGGTGTAATACAGGCTCAATGCACGATGAATCGAGCCATCTTGGTTGAGCTGATTCACTTGGTTGGCATCGGCAGCCACCACATTGTTTTGCGTGTTGATGCGTTGCCCCAATTCTTCGCTTGCCAAAACGGCGTAAAAATTGCGTCCACTTCGCGCCGCTTGTTGATACAGCGAAGCAGCCTGTGTTTGGTTGCCTGTCGCCGCCAAACTGCGTCCGCGCCAATAGAGCCAAGTTGGGTCGTTTTGCAATTTGGCTGGCATAGACGCGATAATCTGCGCCAATTCCGCCCAATTTTGCTGACGCAAAGCGGAGCGGGCAAACCATTCAAATTGTTCGGTGCTTAATTGATTGCGGTCGGCTTGGCGATAATATTGCAAGGCTTGGGCAAAATTTTGACGTTTTGCCTGCACCAAACCCAACACGCCCCACGCAAAGCCTACTTGTTCGCTGTTCAAAGTGGGCGCGATTTGCTGTAAACGTGCTGCCGCTGTTTCGGGCGATTTTTGCGCGGCTGGGCTAATCACGCTGCGTAAAGCCGTTTCTTGTGCGCCAAAGCCAGTTGCGCTGTTGAGTGGGCTACCCAAAGCCACTGCCAAATTGTTGGCGTGGGTGATTTGGTCGGCAGCAATCAAGCTGCGAACCCGTCGCCAAGCGCGACTAGGGTGCAGGCTGCTTGCTTTGTTTTGCAACATAATCGCGCAGCCAGCAGAAGTTTTGCCTGTTTCTTCCAAAGCAGCCTGCACAAAATCGGCTTGATTTTCGATGCCAAAAGCATGAGCGTAGCAACGCACTTCTTGGTCTCTGCCATCGGCAGGCAGCAGCGCGTATTGTTGTTGGAACAATGCCACTTGATTGCGTTGCCCTAAACTTTTTAGCCACGCATTGCGGACTTTTTCGCCCATATCGCTTTGGCTTTGCGTTGCCAAAAATTGCGATGCAGCCGTGTCGTTTCCATTGTTAACCGCAGCTAGCGTGCTTTCCAAGCGTGCGAAATCGGCGATGATTTTATCGGGCGTTTCTTTGGTTCGTTGATAAGTCTGCACGCCCATTGGCGCGACTGGGGTTTGCGTTGGCAACAAAGGTGCAGGCTGCTTGGACGTTTGCTGCGTAGAACAAGCAGCTAAAATCGCGACTGCCACACCGCTTATGCCGTGTAGCCCGATACGAAATGCGTTCATATAAAATTCCATCATTATTGTGTTTAAGTATTAGGGGGTTACAGCGTTTTTTTGTTGTAACAAATATTGTGAAAACGCCATTAAATCATCAAAAATTTGCGTGCCTTGTGGCAAGTTGGCTTGTTCCGTTTCTAGCGTTTTGCTGCCTTTGCCTGTTTTAACCAAAATAGGCTTGCCGCCCACCGCTGCAATCGCTTGTAAATCGCGCAAACTGTCGCCCACCAAATAAGTGTCGCCAGCTTGGGCATTGAAGCGCGTGATAATGTCTAAAATCATGCCTGATTTGGGTTTGCGGCAATCGCATTTGCTGTCGGCGGCGTGGGGGCAAAACCATACGCCGCTGATTTCGCCACCTGCTTGGCGGATGAGTTTGTGCATTTTGGTGTGCATTTCGTTGAGGGTTTGCACGGTAAAATAACCACGTGCAATGCCCGATTGATTGGTCGCCACCGCAATCGTATAGCCAGCTTGGGTCAAAAACGCAATTGCGTCCATGCTGCCTGCAATGGGCAACCATTCATCGGGCGATTTAATAAACTGGTCGCTATCGTGGTTAATCACGCCGTCTCGGTCTAGGATAATTAGTTTCATGTTGATTTATTCCACAGGGCGCAGGCTGCTTTTCCAGCGCAAAAACGCTTGCTGAAAAACCGCATTGAGCTGTTGTTGCAGTGCAGGCTGCCACGTTACTTGATACAAATCGGCTTCGTTTTGCAAATCCAGTTCGGCAAAATAATCCGCCATAAATTGCCCGTAGCCTTCGTCTTCATCTTCATAATAAAACTGGGTAAAACGATTGCCCAGCGCATTAAAACACGTTTCGTCCAAGCCGCCGTTGAGCTGCTGCAACACAAAATCCGCGCCCGATATCAAACCAGCCTGCACATCGGCAAAATGGGGCAGGGCAGCCGCCGAATTGCTGTGTAAGTTTTGTGAAATCGCCCACGCAAAATAATAACCCATGTGCTGTGCAGCTTGCTCGGGCGTGATGTGTGGCGCGTCTTCGGTGTGAAAGGAAATGTGGTCGTACATTATTTAAATCCCAAATAATTCATGGCGATGTGTTTACACCAGCCTTTGATGCTGCGAATGATAATGCTGGACAACTTGGGTTGCAAAAAATTGGCTTTTTCTACCCGAATGGTGCTGATCAACTGTTCCAAATCTTCCAGCACAAAAGTAGGGCGAGCGTGCAGCACTTTTACACCGCAATGTTGCTCAAAATATAGCCAATCATCGGCTGGGACGCATGGTTTTTGCGTGATGTTGAGCAGCTTTTCCGCGCCTTTTTTAGTAATCACATAAGCCACTGCGCCACAGCCATATTGTTCCCAAGGCGTGCCAAATTGAATCGTTTGTTCGGGCAGTTGCAATGTTGCACGTTTTTTAATTGGAATACGGCGATGATAATACGGCAATTGATGTTCCAGCGTTTTTACATAACCCAAAATCAAAATATCAAAATCATATTGAGCAGCAATTTTGCGTAGATTTTCGGGCAACAACAAAGCTTTTGGTGATTGCAAAAAACGGGCATCGTCTTCCAAAATAAACGCATAATCTAGCTGTTTATTTATCATTTCTTGATAAATTTGATGATGACTCAAAGCACACCCCAGCTCGCCCTTGCTTAACCAACGCTGTTTTTTGGGCTTTTTATGTTTTGGCAGAACGCTTAAATGTTCAATATCCGTTTGCGTGGCTTGGCGCATATCCACCGCATCAAAAAATGCGGCATTGAGTTGATAACGCTCGGCTTGCGCTTTCATGTGCGCTCGGCGTTGGGTTTCGCTGGCTAGGGAGATGATATAGGTAGAAATCATGGTTTAAGCATTTCTAAAATAGACTGCACATTTTGGCTGATTTGCTCTGCGCTAAAATCTGCTGCACGTTGCGTTGCTTTTTGTTGATATTGAGCAAGCTGTTCGGCATCATTTAATAAAGAGATAACTGTTTCTTGAAACATTTGCTGATTGTGCATAGGAATCAATTTGCCATACTCGCTTTGTTTACCCAATATATCTGCCACGCCAGTTGGACAATTCATTGCCACAACAGGCGTTCCACAAGCCATACTTTCCAGCAAAACCGTTGGCAAACCTTCGCGCGTGGAAGTGTGCAAAAATAAAGTTGCCGCTTTAAAAAAAGGATAAGGATTATCTAAATTGCCTAAAAGCAAGCAATCTTGGCTTAAATTTAAGCTATCAATTTTATGTTGTAATTCATTTTTCAAACTACCGTCGCCTGCAATGTACAGTTTGTGCTGAATAGAATGATTGCTTTTTAATGCAGCATAAATATCAATTAATTCAAACAAGTTTTTAACAGATTCAAGTCTTGCAGCTTGAAAAAGGAAAGGTTGTTGCAACAACGCTTGATGCGTGTTTGAAACAGGCAACGCTGCTTGTTTTTGAATGTTGTCCAGCGCAATCGGATTGTGCAAACAAAACAATTTATGTTCAGGCAAGTCAATATTTTCTTGAATTTGCTGACGCATCGCATCGCAAATCGCAACAACACCCGTATGCTGAGAAAAAATAGCAGTAAATCGTCGCTTTTGTTTATTTGACAAAATGGGTTCCTTGGATAAAGCCAAATGTACCCAACGCAAAGTTGGTGGAAAATGCGGTTGCAAGAATTTTGGCATACGCATTATATCGTCCAAACAATCACTAAAATCAATGACTAAATTGTAATTGACAACACGCGAAGCCAAATAATCGCGATAGTTTTTTTGCTCAATAATGCGTTGCCATTCATAAGCGATTCTATTGGCTAAATTATCTTTGCGATGCTGCTTTTTCCACTCTTTTGCAGCAGTTTGTTGAGCATTGGCAAAATAATCTATTTTGATGTGCTGGGGGATTTGTTCCAGCAGCGCACATTGATTATTAAAGTCATATTTTAAGGATAAATCAACTTGATGCCCAAGTTGAGTAAAAATATGCAGATAATCAATCAATACGCGCTCAATGCCGCCTGTTATTAGCCATTTGTGTAAGATTAAAATTTTCATTTTCGGGATATTGCGGTTGGAATTATAAATTCCAGAAATTGAAATTTAATTGCTATGAAAGGCTACCTGCAAACAAGTAGCCTTTTGTGAAAAATTATTTTTCAGTGTTATAAATTTTTTCCCAGAAAGCACGAGAAGTTAATTCATCTTTTTTACTTAAATAATCTGCTTTTGCTGTATCAAATTTTTCATCAATCAAACGTAATGCAGCAAAATAATCTTTATAAGCCTGAATTAAACGTTGCCTATCAAACGTTGCGACATAGCCTGTGCGTGTTGCTTCGTGTTCGTAATAAACTTGTCTATAACGATAAATATCAGTCAAATTTGCACCGAAATGTTTAGGTTGAAAAATAATCCCTTTTTTCATAAAACGTTCAGGTAGCAACAAATAATTTAATGTTAATTGACGAATAATACGACGTAATTCGTGTTTTCTCTTTTTAACAGGAGTTGGGTATCTTAATTTAGGGTAATCTATGCGATTGATAGGTTGCATTTTTTCATCTTGTGGTAGCTGTGCTAGTTTTGCACGAGCATGACTGGCTGTCATATCATGAACAAAAGTCTGTGTTCCTGCTAAAAAATCTTCTAATGCTAATTTAAATGCAGCAGCTGATGAATAATTATATGAATATACACATCCCCAATATAAATGAGAGAACCATTTTTTAAGTATGGATTTATTGTAATTTTTTGTATTAAATACGGAGTTTAAAACTGCGTCAGCTCTAAACGTTAGATAACGTGTCCACAAACCTTCTTTAATAAAGAAATCTTCAGCCCAAACACCTATGCCGTTCATAGAGCAAATATTAAATTTATTTGATAAACTAAAACAAATATCATCACCGCGTACAAAAAATGGGAATGCATACTTTTCTACATCTGTGAGTTTAAAAGCACAGAACCACCATGCAGCATAATTTGCTGTATCACAATCTAATTCTGATGTTAATAAATCATAAACGCTTTGCATATTTTTACCGTGATGCAAAGGAATGCCGAATTGAGTAAATTGCGCTGATTTTTCATGCAAAATGGATGGTGCAGCTTCACGTAATTGCGCCCCAGAAACTGCAAATTTCTCTGTTGTTGCATACTGCAACAGCGCATAAGCACGACGAATGCTTTCAATTTCACAAGACGCATCATCGTCCATAAATAAGCAGTGCGTATAGCTTTTTTCATCTTCCAAATACATCAAACCACGAGTAAAACCACCAGAGCCACCCAAGTTTTGATTTGGAATAACAATCGCGTGTTTGGCTTCTTCTTGTGTGATGTTTTGTGAGTTATCTACAACAATCAGACTAATTTTATCTTTGTAATAAGGGTCTTGCAGCAAATCATTAGATACGCGGTCAATCGCAGGTAAAACGTAATGTTTACGGTTGAAGTGCGTAATCACAATGCCTAATTTTACAGGATTCTGCGGTTCTAAATCAGTGTGATAAAAACCACGGTTTACATAAGCATTATCTGTTAATGAAATCAATTCAAAAAACAGCATGCCTTCTGTGTGGTCGTTCAAATCTGCGAAATCAATGTCCGTGCCTGATTCATTTAATTGAATGGTTAATTCATTTAAATGTTTCATGTCTTCGTGCAACTTGTGGCGGCGGATTTTGATTAAAAACTCGCCATGACCGAATAAACGCAATTTAATTTGGCGGATATTGGTTTGGTTTTTCCAAGTTTGAATGGTAAACGAGTTGAAAAAGGTATCAAAAACGCAACCAGCTCCTTTTTGTAGGAAACGGATTTCTCTTTCATTTCGGAATGCTTGCGTACCACCCCAATAACGAACGTATAAATCATCGGGGGCTTGAATGTCTAGATTTGGGAAAACGAGATTTTGGATAATATTCATGATTGTTTAATATTTTGAAATGATAAATATTTCAGACAGCCTTTTGCAGGCTGCCTGAAATGCTGAAAAATTAAGAAAAATAAAACGGTTTAATTTCCTGCTTATTGGCAATATCTGCCAACACGCCTTGCGCTGTTTTAAGTGCTTCCGCAATGGTTACGTCCATATCCAAGTAGCGATAAGTACCTAAACGTCCTACAAAGCTTACGCCTTTTGCTTGGTTGGCAACAGTTTCATATTGCGATAACAAGGCTTGGTCTTCTGCTAATCGGATTGGGTAGTAAGGAATATCGCCATCTTCGCAAGTTCGGCTGTATTCTTTGTAGCACAAGGTTTTTTCGTGCTGTTCCCAAGGCGAGAAGTGTTTGTGTTCGGTAATGCGTGTGAACGGCACAGTTTCATCGCAATAGTTAATTACAGCATTACCTTGGAAATCGCCTTCATCGCGGAATGTTTCAAAATCCAATGTGCGATAACCTAATTTTCCGAATTGGTGTTTGAACCACAAATCCAATGGTGCAGACCAGAAAACATGGTCGTATTCAGATTGCATATCTTCGCTGTATGGCGTGTTCAATTTTACGGTAATGTTTTCGTGATTCAAAATATTGTCCACGATTTCGGTATAGCCATTTTTGGGCATACCTTGGAATTTGTGAGCAAAATAGTTGTCATCATAATTAAAACGCACTGGCAAGCGTTTCAAAATGCTAGCAGGCAATTTGGTTGGCGATACGCCCCATTGTTTGGCGGTATAACCTTTGAAGAAGGCTTGATACAGGTCTTTGCCAACAAATTTCATGGCTTGTTCTTCAAAAGTTTGCGGTTCGGCAATGGTTTGGTCAGATTGCTCGGTAATCCATGCTTTGGCTTCTTTTGGCGAGAATGTTTTGCCGTAGAATTGGTTAATCGTGTGTAGATTAACTGGTAATGAATATACCTGACCTCCGCTTACTGCTTTAACGCGGTTGGTATAAGGCATAAATTCGCCAAATTGCTGCAAATAATTCCATACAGTTTCGTTATCGGTGTGGAAAATGTGTGGTCCGTAGATATGAACCATTACACCTGTTTCGGCATCGCGTTCGGTGTGGCAGTTGCCTGCGGTGTGGGCGCGTTGGTCAATGATGGTTACTTTATGCCCTGCTTGAGCCAATTCTCTTGCGATAACAGCGCAGGAAAAACCTGCTCCGACACATAAAAAATTCATGTTTTTATTCCTAGTTATGTTTGTACCCGCTGAACAGGCACATGTTTTATTTTGTATTTATTTTGATTGTGTACAATCCATGCGGTAAATAATCGTTCTGCTAAAAAGCCGAAAACTCTTTGGTTATAGCTATCGTATTGGGAACAGTCAATTTTCTTTTCTGCTTCAAACAAAATATCAAATAGCCATTCGCAATAATCATTGATTATTTCTTTTTTACCGATAAACATATTATAAGGGTAAAGAATGCAATTTTGTTCAACTTTTGCAATAGTGAGGGAATATTGTGGTGCTTTTTCTTCTACGATTTGTTTGACGATATGCCAATCTTGAATATGATGATTTTGATTATAATTATCATAAAGCGAAGTGTCTAAATCAACACCAGCTGGGACGATTAAATCTGCTTGAGAGTTTTGCCATAGTTGCTGAATCTCATCGGAAGTGAGTATGGTATGGCGAGAGGTTTGTTGCTTCGGAACGAGTCCTAATAAATAAGCGAGTTGATTGATTCTTCTTTGAACTATGTTTCGCTTTTTTGCAAAATATCTACGGTAATGCACCAAGCCTATCACAGGAGTATGGACATTTTTCCATAAGAAATATAGTGCGGTTAATTCACAAAAATAGGGGTTTTTATCGGCTATATTATCTAATTGATTTTCGCGTAAATAGCCTAGATTTTCTGGCTGATTACCTAATTGCAATGGCACGAATACATGACCTTCTGGTCGCTGAAATGATTTATGTGTTGCAATAAAAACCGCTATTTCTGTTGGAATTTCGCTTAATTGGAACATTGATTAACTTCCAAAATATTGATAAATTTAGTTTTATTATTCTATCAAATTGCAGGCTGCTTTTCACGAAGCAGCCTGCAATTTTTATATTTATTCAGACAACAACGCAATATCCGCCACTGCATTCATCAAACTTGCCAATAAATTCAACAAATTCAAACGGTTTTGTTTTACAGCCGCGTCTTCCGCCATCACCATCACGCCATCAAAAAACGCATCAACCTGCGGTTTAATCGCCGCCAATTCGGTTAAGGCAGCCTGAAAATCGCCACGTTTTGCCGCGTCCGCCACTTTGGGCTGTAAATCTTGCGCCGCCGCAAACAAGGCTTTTTCTTCGTCTTGCGCGAACAAGCTCGCGTTCACATCGCCTAATTGCGCGTCCGCTTTTTTCAGCAGATTTTGCACGCGCTTATTCGCTGCTGCCAACGCTGCCGACTCAGGTAATTGTTTAAATTGCTCAACGGCTTGCAATTTCGCCGCCAAATCATTCAAGCGGTCAGGGCGTTGCGCCAATACTGCCGCCACCACGTCTTGCGAATAATCATTTTGCAACAACACCGCCAAACGCGCTTGCATAAAATCAGCGATTTCCGCAACTGTTTTCGCTTTGTCCGCCAACACATTCGCAGGGAATTGGTCAGCAACCGTATTCAGCAAATCATTGATAGACAAAGGATAATTCATCAACATACGCAACACGCCCAACGCCGCACGGCGCAACGCATACGGATCTTTGTCGCCAGTCGGAATCAAGCCAATGCCCCAAATGCCCACCAAAGTTTCCAATTTATCCGCCAATGCCACCGCCGTGCCAATCGCATTTTCAGGCAGCGCGTCGCCAGCAAAACGCGGCTGATAGTGCTGCTCAATCGCCAACGCAATTTCAGGCTGCTCACCGTCCAACTGCGCGTAATATTTACCCATCGTGCCTTGCAATTCAGGAAATTCGCCCACCATTTCCGTAACCAAATCCGCTTTTGCCAAACGCGCTGCACGTTCTGCCGCCGCTTTGTCTGCGCCTAATGCGCTGGCGATGTGCGCCGCAATCGTTTGCAAACGCTCAACGCGCTCGGCTTGCGAACCAATTTTATTGTGATAAACCACGCTCGCCAATTTCGGCAAACGGCTTTCCAAAGTCGCTTTTTGGTCTTGCTTGTAGAAAAATTCCGCGTCCGACAAACGCGCGCGCAACACGCGCTCATTGCCGTGAATAATGTGGCTCGGGTCGGCAGCCTGCAAGTTGGACACCAACAAAAAGCGGTTCATCAACTTGCCTTGCGCGTCCAACAATGGGAAATATTTTTGATTTTGCTGCATGGTTAAAATCAGGCATTCTTGCGGCACAGCCAAGAAATGCGCTTCAAAACCAGCCTGCAAAACAACAGGATATTCCACCAACGCCGTTACTTCGTCCAACAAACTTTCATCAGCCGCCACAGTCGCTTTCAGGCTGCCTGCTTGTTCGTTTAAAGCTGCCTGAATCGCGTTTTTGCGTTCTGCGAAATTGGCGATGACCTTTCCTTGTTCGGCTAATTGTTTTGCATAATCATCGGCTTGCGCGAATACGATTTCGCCTTGCGACAAGAAACGATGTCCCAACGTAAAATTGCGGCTGGCCAAGCCCAACACGTTCACAGGCAACACGTCCGCGCCGTGCATCGCCACCAAACCATGCACAGGGCGCACAAACGTATGCGTGCTGCTACCCCAACGCATCACTTTTGGGATTGGCAATTTTTTCACGGCAGCATTGACGATTTCGCCCAATAAATCGGCAAGTGTTTGACCTGTTTGGGTAAATTCGTGCGCGTAAATATCTTGTTTGCCGTCATTTATCACTTTCAGGCTGCCGACTTCCACGCCACACGAACGCGCAAAACCTGCAATCGCTTTTTCATTCGCGCTCACGGCAGGACCTTTTTTGACAACGTGTTGGTCGGCTTGCACGGCTTTGACATTCGCCACTTGCACCGCCAAACGGCGCGGTGAAGCATATGGCGTGAATTGGGTTTCGCCGTCAATCAGTTGCGCTTTTCCCAAGCCTTCTACGATGGATTGGGCGAAGTGGTTGCCAAGATTGTTTAGGGCTTTTGGGGGGAGTTCTTCGGTTAATAATTCAATTAATAAAGTGTGTTGAGACATGATGGCTTTCGGTTCAAATCAATAGGGTTTAAATGTGCAGTATTTTACTTGATTTTGCGCGTGTAGGGGTAATCTGTTTTACAATGTCGGCTTTTTATCTGCATGACCAGCATGAATCCAACTGCGCAAACTTTGCCTACCATTCAACAAGCCAACAAGATTATTCTGTCGCCTATGGCTGGCATTACCGACCGCCCCACGCGGCAACTGGCGCGACAATTTGGCGCAAATTGGACGGTGAGCGAAATGTTGAGCAGCGACCCGACTTTGCAAAACACGCAAAAATCGCGCAATAGACGCAATCACGATGGCGAACAAGGCGTGATTGTGGTGCAAATTGCAGGCAGCGACCCCACGCAACTTGCCGATGCGGCGCGATTGAATGCAGAACACGGCGCACAAGTCATTGACATTAACATGGGTTGCCCTGCGAAAAAAGTCTGCAATGTGTTGGCTGGTAGTGCCTTGTTGCAAAACGAAAAATTGGTAGAGCAGATTTTGCACGCTGTGGTGCAGGCTGCTTCTGTGCCTGTTACGCTCAAAACGCGCTTGGGTTGGGACGATGAACACAAAAATATCCTAACCATTGCCAAAATGGCGGAGCAGGCTGGCATTGTTGCGCTGGCGATTCACGGACGCACGCGCACGCAAATGTACAAAGGGCAGGCGCAATACGATTTGATTGCCGAAGTCAAACAAACGATTTCGCTGCCTGTGTGGGCAAATGGCGACATCGATAGCCCACAAAAAGCGCGACAGGTGTTGCAGCAAACGGGCGCAGACGGTATTTTGATTGGGCGAGCCGCGCAAGGTCAGCCGTGGTTGTTTGCCGATGTGGCGCACTTTTTGCAGCATGGCACGTTGCCCAATGCGCTGACTATGCAAGCAGCCTGCACCACTATTTTGGCGCACGTTCAATCGTTGCATGAATTTTATGGTGAACTGGCTGGCACGCGGATTGCGCGTAAACACATTGGTTGGTATTTGGCGCGATTGGACGGCGGCGAGGCGTGTCGTCAGCACATCAATCGTTTGGACGATGCCCGCGCGCAGTATGATTATTTGGCGCGATTTTTGGAGCAGCAATGCGAAACGCAATCGCATTGGCGTAGGGATTATGAATGAATAAATGAAAAAGCAGCCTGCACTTTTGGTTTGATTCAAAGTGCAGGCTGCTTTTTATATTTATATTGTTTTATTTAACTTCGTGTTCGTGTTCATGTGCCATATCTGCGGCTGCTGTAAACAACACATCGGTTGATGAATTGAGCGCGGTTTCGCAAGAATCTTGAATCACACCAATAATATAGCCAACTGCCACCACTTGCATGGCGATGTCGTTTGGGATATTGAACAAGCTGCACGCCAATGGAATCAGCAACAACGAACCACCTGCCACGCCCGAAGCACCACACGCGCTCACGGTTGCAACCAAGCTCAACAACAACGCAGTCAAAAAGTCCACTTGAATGCCTTGTGTGTGCGCGGCGGCAAGTGCCAGCACGGTAATCGTAATCGCTGCACCTGCCATGTTAATGGTCGCACCCAATGGAATCGACACGGAATAGGTGTCTTCGTGCAAATTCAAGCGTTTAGCCAAATTCATGTTCACAGGAATGTTGGCGGCAGACGAGCGTGTAAAGAATGCTGGAATACCACTTTCTCGCAAGCACAACAATACCAATGGATAGGGGTTTTTCTTGATTTTCCAGAACACAATCAATGGGTTCATCACAAAAGCGACAAAGAACATACAGCCAACCAAAACCAGCAATAATTGTCCGTATTCTTTAATCATTTGACCGAAGCCTGTGGTAGCAGTTGTAACTGTTACCAAGCCAAACACGCCCAACGGTGCAAGGCGGATAATCCAGCGCACAATGGCAGACACGGCATGTGATAAATCGTCAAACAGTTGATGTGTGGCGGACGAAGCGTTGCGTAAGGCAAAGCCCAGCACAATCGCCCACGACAAAATGCCGATGTAGTTGGCGTTGGTCAGCGCGTGAAATGGGTTGGCAACCAAGTTCATCAACAAAGTTTTCATTACTTCGGCGATGCCTTGTGGCGGTTTAACATCTACCGTGCTGCTGTCCACCAAAGTCAAAGTGCTGGGGAATGCCAAGCTGGCAAGCACGGCAACCAAAGCTGCACCAAACGTGCCGAGCATATACAAAAACAAAATTGGGCGCATATTGGTTTTGCTTTTGCCGTCGTGTCGAGCAATGGCGGAAGTAACCAAAATAAACACCAAAAACGGTGCAACGCCTTTGAGCGCACCAACAAATAAGCTACCCAAAATGCCGATAAAGCCGACTACGTTGCTCATAAACGCCGATTCGCCTGTGCTGTGGGCGATTTGCCCGATAATGCTACCTACCACCAAGCCGATGACAATTTGCCAGAGCAATTTGTTGTTGCTGGCGTTTTCTGTTGGATTGTTTGACATACGATGTCCTTCCAGTTAAATCTTGTGAATATAAGGCAGCGATTGTAAACAATGTCTGCTTTCATTTACAACAGGCAGCCTGCATTATTTTCTAGCTGCAACAAAAATTGCTTGCGCTCCACACCGCCTGCATAGCCTGTTAAACGTCCGTTGCTGCCAATCACGCGATGGCACGGAATAACGATAGAAATACGATTGCGCCCATTTGCCGCTGCCACCGCACGCACCGCTGTGGGTTTACCAATGCGCCGCGCTTGTTCGGCATATGAAATTGTGCTGCCATATGGAATCTGCAACAAGGCTTGCCAAACTTGTTGCTCAAATGCTGTGCCGATTGGGTCTAGCGGCACGTTGAACGTGTGTAGGCTGCTTGCAAAATAATCGCGCAATTCATCACGCAGTTGGGCATAAACTGCGTGATTTTGTGGCGCAGGGGCGATGTGTTTGCCATATTGTTTGACAATAGCAGCCTGCATTTTTGCTAGATTGGCTTGGTCGGCAAATTCCAGCAAGCACAAGCCTTTGGGCGAGAATAGGGCGCATAAATCGCCAATGGGTGTGGCGAGTGTTTGGGATAGGAGTGGTAGGGTCATAAATTCTTTTTTTGTTTGGTTGATGAATATTGCAGGCTGCTTTTAAATGTTTACCAATACGCAAAATGCGCTGCCAATCCAGCCAGCCACAACGCGCCTACTTGATTGTTGGACAAAAACACTTGGAAGCATTCATCGCGCTCACGATGATACAAGCGCGTGTATTGTCGCCATTGATGGTGCAGCACCACCACCCAAATCACCCAATACACCCACGTTACGCCCAGCGTTTTGCCCACTTGCAACATCAGCAAATCAAAAATAAAGTGGCAAATTAACACCATTTCCGCATCGTAGTCGCCAAAGGTAATTGCCGATGTTTTGATGCCAATTTTCAAATCGTCTGGTTTATCTGCCATGGCATACGCCGTATCGTAGGCGACTGTCCAAAACAAATTCGCGGCAAACAGCCACCACGCCACCGTGGGAATGTAGTCCTGAATCGCCATAAACGCCATTGGTATGCCAAACGAAAACGCTATGCCCAAATACAGTTGCGGAATCGGAAAAAAGCGTTTGGTAAACGGATAAGTAAACGCCAAAGCCAGCGCAGGCAACGCCAGCAGCCACGTTTTCCACGAAAATGGAATCAGGCAACACGCCGCCAAAATACACAAAATCACAATCACACGCCGAGCTTGTCGCGCATTGACTTCGCCTTGCACAAATGGACGGTTTTGCGTGCGTTCAATGTGTTTATCAAAATCTTGGTCTGCCCAATCGTTGGCAATGCAGCCTGCACTTCGCATCAAAAATGTGCCAGCGGTAAATGCCAACACTGTTTGCCATTCGGGCTGACCGTTGGACGCAATCCATACCGCCCACAAAGTAGGGTAGAGCAGCAACAGCGTTCCAATCGGCTTGTCTGCTCGCATCAATCGCCAATACACGCCAGCTCGTGCCAATAAGCCGCACACACGTTTAAAGCTCATGTTGGTTATCCTTGTTTTACTAATTTTGCGTATTATATAGTTAATTAGCAGCACAAAGCAGCCTGCACCTTTAATTTCGTTTACAATGCACGCTTTACCCACATCACACACTTCACAACTATGCCGATTATCCATTCCCTGCTTGACACCGATTTGTACAAATTCACCATGCTGCAAGTGGTGTTGCACCAATTTCCCGAAACCCACAGCGTTTACGAATTTCGTTGCCGCAACGCTCAAACCGTGTATCCACTTGCCGACATCAAAGACGAATTGGAGCAAGAACTAGACGCATTGTGCCAACTGCGTTTTAGTGCAGACGAATTGCATTATTTGCGCGGATTGCGTTTTATTAAAAGCGATTTTGTAGACTACTTGGAGCTGTTCCAATTAAAACGCCGCTTTGTAAACGTCCGCGCAGGCGAAGACGGCAGACTGCACATTCGCATTGAAGGCCCGATGATACAAGCCATGTTTTTTGAGATTTACATCTTGGCGATTGTAAATGAGCTGTATTTCCGCCGCATGGAAACGCCCGAAGTATTGGCAGAAGGCGAGCGCAGGCTGCAAGAAAAAGCCCAACTGCTGCAATCTATGTCGCGCCAGCAACACCCAGCCGACCCGCCATTTTTGGTGTCCGATTTCGGTACGCGCCGCCGTTATACTTTGCAATGGCAAGAACACGTTGTACAAACTTTGGCGCAGGCTGCTCCCGATGTATTTCGCGGTACGAGCAATGTGTATTTGGCAAAAAAATTACACCTAACACCCATCGGCACAATGGCGCACGAATTTTTACAAGCTTTTCAAGCGTTGGACGTGCGTTTGCGCGATTTTCAAACTGCGGCTTTGGAAGCATGGGTACACGAATATCGCGGCGATTTGGGCATTGCCTTGACCGATGTCGTGGGCATGGACGCGTTTTTGCGCGATTTTGATTTGTATTTTGCCAAGCTGTTTGACGGTTTGCGCCACGACAGCGGCGACCCGTATGCATGGGGCGACAAGGCGTATGTCCATTATCAAAAGCTCAAAATTGACAGCCGCACTAAAATGCTCACGTTTTCTGACGGCTTGGATATGCAAAAAGCGTGGGATCTGCACCAATATTTTAAAGGGCGTTTTCGCACCAGTTTTGGCATCGGCACAAACTTGACCAACGACATGGGACACGAACCGCTCAATATTGTGTTGAAATTGGTGGAGTGCAACGGTCAATCGGTTGCCAAGATTTCGGACACACCTGGCAAAACCGTTACCGACAACGACACGTTTTTAGCGTATTTGCGACAAGTGTTTCAGATTGATGCCTGATGTACAGCACCAGAGATAGATTGGAAAAGTTGAAATGAAGCGCGTTCCGCGCCGTTAGCATTTGCTCATCTAGTCAAACTTTGCTAGCCAACATACAATATTTTGCATTGAAAATACATAAGTTATTGATTTTATGCAAAGTGTTAAAGGTTGGTTAAATCTTTTTAAAATACAGATGAATTTTAATAGCAATTATCTATTAGCAAAGCATTGGCAATTGGAGCAAAGCCGAATCACGCAATATCGCAAAGGACGGTTGCGCCTGCCGTTGGCATTCATTATTGAGATTGCTGCAACGCTGGAAGTTGAACCGCTGGAAATCATTGCGTCTATTGAATATTTTAAGTGCAGGGAATTGGACAAAGAGTTAATACACGATGTTTATTTTAATGCGATGAAAAAGACGATTGCTGTAAGAATGGCTGCGTATAGCAGAATTCATTGCAGACGAAAGTTTAAGCCATATTCGTGGCGCAAGTGATTTGTGCTACTTCGCATAATTACAATTATGTTAAATTATTAGTTATCTGATGTGTGTTGAATAACACCACTCTAAAACAAACAGCCTAACCAACATCGTTGTGGTTAGGCTGTTTTACATTTAAGCGGATTTATCCAGTTTGTTTATCATGCGCGTGATTTGTTTTACGGCTGGCGTTGCGCCCACTTGCCAGCGAATAATCGCGACACCTGCCGCTTCGGTTGCCAAGTTTTTGCGGTTATCGGCTTCTTGGCGTTCGGGTTTTTCGTGGGTGCGGTCATCAATTTCAATCGCGGCAATGGGCGTGCCATCGGGTCGGCAAACCACAAAATCGTAGCTCAATCGGCTGATGAAGTTGAACCAGTAATAATTGTCTTTGTTCGGCGGCGTGTCTATGATGCGCGACACTTGCACTTGCGGAAACACCATGTAATCTGGCAATGCTTCTAGCAACACGTCATAAACCTGCATTTCTGTTTCGGTCATGATGTGTTTGCGTTGGTATGGTAATTTGGTTTTGCCGTCAAACGGATTTTTTTTGCGTTTGGATTGCAGGGTGCGAACGAGTAGCCAAAAGCAGCCTGCACATAAAATCACGATTATCCATTGATTCATGATAGTCCCCTACTCTGCTCGGCTGACGGTTAGCGGCATCGAGCCATTTTGTGCTTGATTCAATATTGGGCGAAGTTGTTGTAATTGCTGATGAATTTGACTGGTAACGGTTTGCGCTTGGGCGTAGTTTTCGGGCGTTACGCGGCTATCGTGCTGCTGAAATAAATAGGCATCAAGCAGGCGTTCGGCGTGCATTCCTGCGCGACAATAATGCAACACGGCAGGTTCACTATCGGCAAACAACGTCCCCACTACGCTGCTTTGTGTGGTGGCAATGCCCAGTGTGCCGTCTTCGCCGCCCAGTTCGCGGAACAATGCGTCTTGCGGAAAACCGCCACAAGCCAGAAAAAAGGCGCGGCGAAACACGGTATTGCCGCCAACGGTCATTTGCAAGCTGTGCCATGCTTGGGCAATGTTGGGGTGATTGGCATAGCGCGAATCTAGTCCAACGGCTTGTAAACGCAGGCGAATTAGCCCCAAATAATCCAACTGTTCAAAGCAATACAAAGCAGCCTGCAATGCGTGGGCTTGATACGCGTCATCGGCATCTAAAAACGCGATGATTTTGGCTTGGCTTTGCAATGCGCCCCAATTTCGCGCTCGGGCAACGCCACCGTTATCAGGCAGCCTGCACGCTTGGATACGGCTGGGATAACGCGCTTGCCACGCTTGAATGTGCGCCCAAGTGTCATCGGTGGACGCGTCATCAACCAGCCAAAGTTGGTGCAGTTCGGCTTGTTGCAGGCTGCTTTCTACGGCGCGATTTAGGGTGCTGGCTGCGTTGTAGCAGGGGATAATAATGTCTAATTTCATAGTCAAAATAATTAAGGCGTGTTGATTTGTAAACCTAATATCAACACGCCTTGCTCTATTAAATAAATGGGATTAGCGAGCAATATCGCCACGCATCACTACGCGACCGTGGAATGTGCCAACTTCGCACATATATTGACCACCGCTCAATGGTTTTCTATCTAAATAGCTGTGGAAATTACCTACGCGGCTGCCACCGTGTTTGGCTGCGGTGTCTTGGAATTTTTTCGCTGCGTTGATGAAAGCGCGTTCGCAGGTTTCTTCGTCTGACTTGCCGACACGGTTTGCCGATTGACGCGTGATTAAGCCTGCTTTGATAACCGAATCTGCCGAGCCAAATTGCACACGCGCACCGCCCGATAAAATCGATTGCGCTTCGGCTGAATTCAATACCGCATTGCCATTGCAGCGATACAACACATTGCGACCGCCACCACTTGTGTCGCCACGCACTTGTTGGCACACGCCTTTTGATGATGCGCTAGACGATGAGTCTGTACCTTTGCTGCCGCCATTGCTTTGGCATGCGCTCAAAGCCAAGGTTGCCACGGCAATCAGCGATAAAGTTTGATGTAATTTCATAGCAAAACTCCTTAAAAGTTTGGGGTTTGAAAAAGTTTTTGTTAAGATACAACAAGATTGTAAGCGAAATTGTTTTCAAAATGCAAACCGAATTTACACTTTATTATGCCGCCAATGATTATGCACAACACTATGCGCCCGAAAAATTGTCGCCCAACGACCGCCTTCGTGTTCAAAAAAATCCTGCATTAGAACAACGCACAAGCTGGCAAATCAGCCGCGCGATTAAAGCAGTTGCGCCTTGCTCAAACGGTGTGTTAAGTCATTGCCGATACCGTGCCGTGTGGCTAACCAGCAAAAGCAGCCTGCACTTTGGTATGGACATAGAGCCGATTCAATCGCGTGATTTTTCGGCATGGCGCGATTGGATTTTGAGCGATGACGAATGCCGCTGGCTGCAACAGCAATCTTGTCAAACCGCCGCGCATTTAATCTTGTGGACGCTAAAAGAAAGTTTGGTCAAAGCCAGCAATGGGCAATGGGCAGACTTGGCGCAAGTAGGCTTGTTACAACATAAACAGCAATGGCAACTACACACACAGGGTCAAACAGGTTGGTTTGGGCGCGTGTGGCAATGCGAGCAATTTTTAGTGGCGTGTGTGGCGTATCAAAGCGATTTGGCGGTGCAATGGCAAGGCTTGGGCGATTGCGCGAACCGCTTGCCACATCTACGCGCCACGTTTTTATCGGTATAATCCGCATCTTCTTTATTGGCAGACTTTTCATCATGCAATTCAATATCCGCACATGGCATGCCGTGTCCACCCGATTAACCACGCCCGAACATTGGCTAGACTGGGCACACGGCACGCTTTCGCCACACGATTTGCCCGAACAAAAACCTGATATCGCTTTTTTGCCTGCGCTGCAACGGCGACGATTGAGCTTGTCGGCGCGATTGATGTTTCAGGCGGCGCATCAAGCGGTGGGTGAGCAACATTGTCCCACCGTGTTTGTGTCGCACGATGGCGAAGTGAATCGCAATATTGAATTGTTTGTGTCTTTGTTGCGCGAACAGAGCGTATCGCCGACTTCGTTTGGTTTGTCGGTACACAATGCGCTGGTGGGGCAATGGTCTATGCTGCGTGGCGACACCAGCGAAAACACGGCGATTGTGGCGCAATACGATGGCTGGGAGTTGGCGTGTACCGAAGCTGCTGCCATGTTGCAAGACGGTGCAAAACAAGTGTTGGTGGTGACTGCCGATGAACCTTGTGATTTGGACGACAAAACTGTGCTAACCGCGCCTTTTGCGTATGCGGTGGCAGCGGTGCTGGAACGTGGTAGCGATTGGACTTTGACACGCCACGCAGCGACATCGCCCACAACCGAGCCACATTATTGGGGCGCATTGGATTTTGTTCGCCATATTTTGTTGCAAAAAAACGCATTTCGTCATTTTTATCCAAAGAGTGAATGGCAATGGCAACATACACAATAAATCAATGGTATAGACTGTTTGCTACGGCTTTGGGCTTTGTGATTTTTGGTGTGTTTGGTGTGTTGTTTAAACTGTATTTGGGGCCTGGCAAACGCTTTCAAAGCAGCCTGCACACGCAATTTCTCGCCCGAAAACGAGTAACGCAATCGTGGTATGTGTTCACGCAATATTTAATCAAAATGGGGATTGTAGAAGCGCATTTTCATGGTTTTGATAAATTGGGGCGACAGGGGCAAATGATTTTGGCAAACCACCTGTCGCTATTGGACGTGGTGTTTATATTAAGCCGTGTGCCGCAAGCCAACTGCATTGTTAAAGCCGATTTGCTACACAATCCAGCTATGAACAGCCAAATCCGTGCTTGTGGTTATGTACTCAACCAAGAAAACTTGGATTTTGTGGAAGAAATAGACCGCATTTTGCAACAACAATGCCTGCTAGTTTTTCCCGAAGGTACGCGCACAGGCTGGGACGGCGAAGTGAAATTTCATCGCGGGGCGGTGTCTATGGCGTTACGCAGTGCTAAAGTGATTACGCCGATTGCCGTTAAAATGTCGCCGCCCAACTACAAAAAAGGGCAGCCGTGGTATCGCATTCCGCTGCAAAAACCTGTGTATCACTTTGTGGTGGGCGACGATATTGACCTACAAACTTGGCTGGCGGAAAAACCTTTGCCGATTGCAGCACGGCGGTTAAACGATTATTTGCAGGATTATTTTAATCAGCAAACACGCGAAAAGCAGCCTGCACTTCAACCAACGGAATCCACATGAAAAACATTTTGTATTTTGTTTTACTGACTTGGCTAACCGCCTGTTCGGTTGCCTATGCGCCACAAGACCGCCCTACTCTGGCTGAACAACAGGTTTTGCTGTTTCAGCTAGACAAATTGGACGCAGCGGAAAACGTCGTTCAAACCAGCCTGCTCACGGTGCAAGGTCAAGCCAATGGCATTACGCGCTGGGTGCAAACCGATATATTTGGCGCACCGCAAGCGCGATTGCTGGCAACGGCACAAGGCTGGCAGCGAGACGGCTTTATTCCACCCAATCATGATGCACAAGCGTTGTTTGTTGCGTTGTTTCCGCTGTTTCGGCAAGGCATCAAGCAGCCTGCACTCATTGCGTTGCCGCAACAAACATGGCGCATCACGCCGATTGAATCTGAATAACACGAAAGTTTATTTTTCATGACGATTTATTTAAGCAAGCCAGCCCTAGTGTCCGCCATGGGCAGCGGCTTGGAACAGCATCTGCACACGCTATTGAATCCACCAGCCACATCGCCGCTATCATGGAGCAGCGATTGGGTGCAAAACCGCCGTTTGGCATTTGGCGCGGTGCAACGTGAATTGCGTCCGTTTCCCAGCCACATCGCGCCCGAACACGTTAGCCGCAACAATCGTTTGTTGTGGGACGCTTTGGCACAGATTGAACCGCAAATCCAGTTGATTCAACAACGCTTTGGTAATGAGCGCATTAGTGTTGTCATGGGGACTTCGGTTAGCGGTGCAGACGAAAATTTGCCGCTGTTTGAGCAAATGGCACAAAGGCAGCCTGCAACGTATTCATTCAAGCAACAGACCCAACTGCATTGCGACCCAGCCGATTTTGTGCAACAAATTTATGGTTTACAAGGCATGAGCTATGGCGTATCCACCGCGTGTACATCAGGTGCGCGTGCTTTGATGAGTGCGGCACGGTTGCTGCAATCGGGCGTGTGCGATGCCGTGATTTGCGGCGGTGTGGATACGCTATCGCCACTCACCATTAACGGTTTTGCTTCGTTGGAAGTGTTGTCCGATTCGCTTGCCAATCCCTTTTCGGCACATCGCAACGGCATCAACATTGGCGAAGCAGTGGCGGTATTCATCGCCACACGCGAACCGTTGGATGATGCAGAAAGCATTGCCTTGTTGGGCTATGGCGCAAGCAGCGATGCCTATCATATTTCATCGCCACGCCCAGACGGCTCGGGTGCAGCAGCCGCATTTAGCGCAGCTTTGGAACACGCCCAAATGTCCGCGTCCGACATCGGCTGGATAAACCTACACGGCACAGGCACGCACCACAACGACAGCATGGAAAGCCTTGCCGTTGCCAGCGTCTTTGGTTGCGCCACACCAGCCACATCAACCAAACCTTTAACAGGGCATACTTTGGGCGCAGCAGGCGCATTGGAGGCCGCATTTTTGTGGGGCGTAATTTCGCGCCAACACAATCCGCAAGGCAAACTACCTGCCCAGCAATGGGACGGCATACGCGACACCGCCCTGCCCCCCATTTTGCTAACCGATGCCAACAGCGCGTGGCAAAACGCAAACGCACAACGCATTGGCGCGAGTTCATCGTTTGCGTTTGGCGGTAACAACGCTGTGTTGATTATGGGAGAATGTCATGCTTGATTGGGAACGCATTTCGCCAGCCAAATTGCTGCCACACAGCGGACACATGATGCTGCTAGACAAAATCATTTCGTGCGATGAACACAGCTTACAAGCATGGGCGCACATTGGCGCAGAGCATATTTTGTTGCCATTGGGCGCAGATGCGTTGCCCAGTTATTTGGGTGCAGAAATCATGGCGCAAGGCGTAGCGGCTTGGGCTGGCGCACACCATTTAGCGCGTGGCGAAGCGGTGCGATTGGGCTTTTTGTTGGGAACGCGCAAACTGATGTTCTCGCAGCCTGCGATTGCGGTGGGAACAGAATTGCTGGTGGTGGTCAAACAATCGTGGCAAGACCAATCGGGCATGGGCGTGTTTGATTGCGAATTGCGTCATTGCCATACAGACGAAGTTTTGATACACGGCGCGATGAATGTGTTTAGCCCCAGCAGCGATGCGGATTTGGCAGTGTTACTCAATCTGACTGCCGAGCATGGATAAAATTATCGGGGTCTTTCCCCTAACCTATCAAAAGGACAACTCAAAAACATGAATCCAAGCGTTTTAATCACAGGTTCAAATCGTGGCATTGGCAAGGCAGTGGCTTTGGCGTTGGCTGCCGATGGCTTTGACATTGTGCTGCATTGCCGCAGTCGCCGCGATGAAGCGGAACAAGTCCGCCAAACCATTCAAAACATGGGGAGCAACTGCCGTGTATTACAATTTGACGTGGCAAACCGCGCTGCCTGCCGCGAAATCCTAACCGCCGATGTAGAACAATTTGGCGCGTATTATGGTGTGGTACTCAATGCAGGGCTAACCCGCGACAATGCTTTTCCCGCGCTTTCTGATGACGATTGGGACAGCGTTTTGCGTACCAATTTGGACGGCTTTTACAATGTGTTGCACCCGATTATTATGCCGATGATTCGCCGCCGTGCTGCTGGACGCATTGTGTGCATGGCTTCGGTGTCGGGCATTATGGGCAATCGCGGTCAAGTCAATTATAGCGCGTCCAAAGCAGGTTTAATTGGCGCGATGAAAGCCTTGGCGGTGGAACTTGCCAAGCGAAAAATCACCGTAAACTGCGTTGCCCCAGGCTTAATTGACACAGATATTTTGGACGACAACACGCCAGTTGATGAAATTCTGAAAGCGATTCCAGCCAACCGCATGGGTCAGCCAGAAGAAGTCGCCCATGCCGTGCGCTTTTTAATGGACGAAAAAGCGGGCTACATCACGCGCCAAGTGATTGCTGTTAATGGTGGATTGTGTTGAGTCGTAGTCCAATAGATAGGAACAAAATCAAATGAAAACCAACCGAGTAGTGATTACAGGCATTGGCGCAATTTCCGCCTTTGGACGCGATTGGCACAATGTGCAGGCTGCTTTTGCCGCACAAAAAAACGCAGTTCGCGCCATGCCAGAATACGATGAATTTGTTGAATTAGAAGCCAAATTAGCCGCGCCCATTCCCGATTACACCGCCCCAGCCCATTGGACGCGCAAACAATTACGCAGCATGGGTTTGGTATCGCAATATTGTGTTGATGCTGCCGAACAAGCCTTGGTGCAGGCTGGTTTGTTGGACGAATCGCGCTTAAACCTAAACAGCATGATTCAAGACGGCAGAATGGGCGTGGCAGCAGGCTCGTCATCGGGCAGCCCACAAGATATTTTGGACGTGGGTTTGTTGTTGTCCAAATTACCCAATCGCTTCAATGCCAACACCTATGTTCGCATGATGCCGCACACCACCGCTGCCAATGTCGGCATCTTTTTGGGTTTAAAAGGACGTGTGATTCCGACTTCTAGCGCGTGTACATCGAGCAGCCAAGCCATTGGTTATGCCTACGAAGCGATTAAATACGGCAAAATCCCGATGATGTTGGCAGGCGGCGCAGAAGAATTAAGCCCGTCGCAAGTGATTGTGTTTGATAGCTTATACGCCGCCAGTCGCCAAAACCAAAATCCCGAAAACACGCCGCGCCCTTATGACTGCAACCGAGACGGCTTGGTGATTGGCGAAGGCGGTTGTATGTTGGTTTTGGAAAACTTGGAACACGCCCAAGCACGTGGCGCAAACATCATTGCCGAAGTGGTGGGCTATGGTGCGAGTTCAGACGGCAGCCACATCACTCGCCCTGAAAAAGACACGATGAAAAGCTGCATGGAGTTGGCATTGGTGGATGCAGGCATCGCACCCAGCGCGATTGGCTATGTAAACGGACACGGCACAGCCACCGAGCAAGGCGATATTGCCGAAACGCAAGCCACCGCCGCCGTGTTTGGTCATGTGCCATTGAGTTCGCAAAAAAGTTATTTGGGGCATACTTTGGGCGCGTGTGGTGCGTTGGAGAGCTGGTTTAGCATAGAAATGATGCGCCAAAATTGGTTTGCACCCACGATTAACCTAGACCAAATTGACGAGCGTTGTGGCGATGTGGATTTTATTCGTGGCAGCGGTCGCCACATTGAAACCGAATATGTGATGAACAACAATTTTGCCTTTGGTGGCGTGAATACATCGTTGATTTTTAAGCGTTGGATGGAGTAAGTTGAACGTATTGAAAAGCAGCCTGCACATTTTGTTTATTTAATGTGCAGGCTGCTTTTTATGTATTTTTTGCATTACGCAATATGCAACGGCTCAAACGACTTCACTACATCATCAACCGCTTTCACACGCAGCAAAAAGTCTTCCAGTTGCGCCAATGGCAAGGCACTTGGGCCATCGCAACGGGCTTGGTCTGGGTTTTCGTGGCTTTCCAAGAACAAGCCAGCCAAGCGCGTTCCCATGCCAGCCAACGCTAAATCCAACACTTGCGAACGGCGACCGCCCGATGCGGCTGCTCCACTATCACGTTGTTGCAAAGAATGGGTAACGTCAAAAATCACAGGCGCGTTATTACAGGTTTTTTTCATCACGCCAAAACCCAGCATATCCACCACCAAATTGTCATAGCCAAACTGTGCGCCGCGTTCGCACAACACAATTTGTTGATTGCCTGCTTCGTGGAATTTTTCCACAATATTTTTCATTTGCGCTGGGCTTAAAAACTGTGGTTTTTTGATGTTGATGACGCGACCTGTTTTTGCCATTGCCGCCACCAAATCGGTTTGACGCGCTAAAAATGCAGGCAGTTGCAGCACATCACACACTTCGGCAACGGGTTCGCATTGATACGGTTCGTGGACATCGGTAATCACAGGGCAGCCAAATTCGCTTTTGACCGCTGCCAAAATCTTCATGCCTTCGTCCAAGCCTACGCCACGATACGAATGCACCGATGAGCGATTCGCTTTGTCAAACGATGCTTTGAATACATAGGGAATACCCGATTTTTGGGTTACACGAACATAATGCTCGGCGGCGCGAAGTGTGCTATCCAAGTCTTCCAGCACGTTGATGCCGCCAAACAAAGTGAACGGTTTTTCGTTGGCAACGGCAATGTTTTGAATGTGAACGGTGTTCATAGTTTTCCTTTATAAAATAAATAATTAAATAACACGAGCTTTGAGTAAATCATACATATTCAATGCGCCAACCAGTTTGCCGTGTTCGCAAACCAACAAGCCGTTGATGCGTTTGTCTTGCATCAGTTTTAGGGCTTCGCTGGCGAGTTTATCGGGTGAAATGGTGCATGGTTGCGTTTTCATCACTTCGTCAATGGTAAAAATTCCGACACGTTCGTGTTGTGCAAATAGGCGACGTAAATCGCCATCGGTAAACACACCATGCAGACTGCTTTGTTCGTCAATAATGCCGACCATGCCCAAGCCTTTTTCGCTCATGGTCAAAATAGCATCACGCAATGGTGTGTGTTGCAACACGGCTGGCAGCGCATCGCCTTGATGCATGAGATCGCGCACCGTTAAAAGCAGCCTGCGTCCTAAATTACCTGCTGGGTGGCTCAATGCAAAGTCTTCGGGTGTAAATTGTCGCGCTTTGAGTAACACAATCGCCAGCGCATCGCCCAATGCCAACACGGCGGTGGTGCTGGACGTGGGTGCAAGCCCCAATGGGCAGGCTTCTTGCGATACTTTGGCTTGAATGTGAATGTCGGCATACCGCGCCATGCTGGATTGTGGATTGGACGTGATGCAAATCAACGTGGTGTGTTTGCGTTTGAGTGCAGGCAAAATCGCCAAAATTTCATCGCTTTCGCCCGAATTGGACAATGCCAGCACCACGTCGTTGTCCAAAATCATGCCCAAATCGCCATGCGCGGCTTCGGCTGGGTGGACAAAAAACGCTGGCGTGCCTGTTGATGCCAATGTAGCGGCAATTTTGCGCCCAATGTGTCCCGATTTGCCCATGCCCATCACAATCGTGCGACCTGTGCAGTTCAAAATCGCCAAAGCAGCCTGCACAAAATCATCGCCCAAGTTTTGCGATATTTCGGCAATGGACTGTGCTTCTATACTTAATGCTTGTTGCGCCCATGTAAGATATTGATGATTCATGTTGATTCCGTTTGATGATTAAATAACACGCGCAAAATAGAAATGATTTGGGTAAAAGACTGTTCAAGACAGTTAAAACAGTTTAGCATTTGCGGTTTATTCTCTCAACCCAAACATAAGGTATCGGACATGAGCATTCTATCTAACGTAAAACAACTCGGACAACAAATTTGGTTGGACAACTTATCGCGCAGTTTGGTGCAAAGTGGCGAATTGGCGCAATTTTTGCAAAACGGCGTGTGTGGCGTAACATCCAATCCTGCAATTTTCCAAAAAGCCTTTTCGGGCGACCCTTTGTACACGCCTGAAATTGCCGCACTCAAAGCCAAAGGTTTGGGCGCAAAAGAAATCTACGAAACGCTGGCAATCGCCGATGTGCAGGCTGCTTGCGATGTTTGCCGCGCCGAATTTGACAGCACCAACGGCAAAACAGGTTTTGTGAGCTTGGAAGTATCGCCCGAATTATCACGCAACACCGCAGGCACGGTTGCCGAAGCCAAACGCTTGCACGCCGCAATCAATCGCCCCAATGTGATGATTAAAGTGCCTGCCACCGATGAAGGCTTGGCAGCTTTGGTAGGATTGCTTGCCGAAGGCATCAGCGTGAACTTGACCTTGTTGTTCTCGCGCACCCAAACGCTTAAAGCCTATGACGCTTATGTGGCAGGCATTGAAAAAGCCTTGGCAGCAGGACGCGATGTTCGTGCGATTCAAGTCGTGGCAAGTTTCTTTATTTCGCGTGTGGACAATGCTTTGGACGCGACTATACCCGAATATTTGCAAGGCAAGGTGGCGATTTCGTTGGCAAAAGCGGCGTATCAAGACTGGCAACAATATTTCGCGCAGGCTGCTTTTGTGGGGTTGGCAGAAAAAGGCGCGAATCCTGTGTCTTTGTTGTGGGCATCAACAGGCGTAAAAAATCCTGCCTATTCCGACACATTGTATGTGGACAGCTTGATTGGCGCACACACCGTAAACACCGTTCCCGATGCGACTTTGGCGGCATTTATTGACCACGGCACAGCGACTTTGACTTTGCCCGAACAAACAGACGTTGCGCTCGCCAACATCGCCCAAGTTGCCGAATTGGGCATTGATTTGGAAACGCTGGCAACCCGTTTGCAAAACGATGGTTTGAAACAATTTGAAGACGCGTTTGCTAAATTGCTTGCACCGTTGGCGTAATCCAAAAAACAACAAAGCAGCCTGCATTTTTAAAATGCAGGCTGCTTTGTTATGGATTGATTATTGTGCAGACGAAGCAGCCTGAGACCTTTGCAAAACCCCATCTTTGGCGCATTTCTTCGTGATGCGCTTCTCGAACGCTTGAAAATATTTCAATATTATCTGCGCGTTCTGCGATGCTATCACTTTGAACTGCACTCAAATCTGGAGTTTTGCAAAGGTCTCAGCCTGCACATCATTGCTGTCTTGCGTGTGGCGTTTTAAACCACCGCCCAACACTTTATACAAGTCCGCCAAGTTTTCCAGCAAGCTCAACTGTGTAGATAAAACTGCGCTGGTTGATGAATAATGGCTGCGCTCTGCGTCCAATAAATCCAACGAACTAGACACACCGTGTTTGTAGCGCAAACGGGTCAAACGCAAACGCTCGCTTTGGGCTTTGTTTTGCGCCAAGTTGGATTGGTATTGGCTGGTAAACGCTGCACGCGCCACCAAAGCATCGGCAACATCGCGGAATGCAGATTCCACCGCCGCTTCGTATGCCACCACAGTTTTTTGTTGTGCGATTTTGGCTGCGTCCAAGTTGGCACTGTTGTTGCCCCAATCAAAAATTGGCACGCTCAACGAACCACCAAATGACCACGATTTGTTTGCCGATTCAAACAAATTGCTTAATTGATTGCTACCCAAACCAATGCTGCTGGTCAAGCTAATGCGTGGGAAAAAAGCCGCACGCGCTGCACCAATATTGGCATTGGCTTGTTTTAGATTGTGTTCCGCCGCGATGATGTCTGGGCGATTGAGCAATAAATCAGACGGCAAACCTGCTGGCAAATCTTGAATTTTGAATTGCTGCGCCAAAGGCAATGGTGCAGGCAAATCTTCTGGCAATTTTTGGCTGATGAGCAATTCCAATTGGTTACGCGCTTGTTCACGCGAACGCACCGCGCCTGCATAGCTGGATTTTGCCGATTCAATCAGCGATTCTTGTTGGCGCAATTCCAAAGCCGAAATCACACCAGCGCGATGACGCAACTGCATTAAACGATAGGTTTCTTCGTAGCTGTTTAAGGTGCGGTCTGCCAATTCCATGTTAGCAGTGGCAACCAATTCGTTGAAATAGGCTTTGGCAATGGTAGAAACCAAGCTCAAATGCGTGGCATCGCGGCTGGCTGCGCTGGCAAAATAGCTTTGCAAGGCGGCTTCGCTGTTGTTGCGAACACGTCCCCATAAATCCAATTCAAATGCCGAAATGCCCAAGCCTACGCTGTAACTTTCGCCCACGCCATTAGCAGGGTTGTGGCTGCGTGTTGCGCCTGCCGAGCCGTCCAAACCTGGTAATTGTGCCGAACGGGTAATCGCATATTGTGCGCGAACTTGTTCTACATTCAAGTTTGCCGTACGCAAGTCGGTGTTGTTTTTTAAGCCCAACTCAATCAATGCGTGCAAGCGTGGGTCAGCAAAATAATCTTGCCAGCCCAACGATGCGGCTTGAATGGCTTGGGTGTTGCTGCTGTTGTATTGAAATTGCTCGCTTGGCAGGTTAATTTGTGGCTGTTCGTATTTGGGCGCAAGGTTACACGCCGACAGCACAATGCTCATACCAATGATGCTTAACTGTTTTTTCATGATTTTGCTTTCTGTGTGATTTAAGTTACAGGCTGCTTTGCCCTTTTGTTCAATGGCTTGCGCCATACCCTTTTATACCCAAATCATAGATTTGGACAAAAGGGCAAAGCAGCCTGCACTTTTTTATTGATTAATCTTTACGCGGAAAATCCATGTCTTCTTCGTTATCAAACAAATCCAATTCGCCTTGTTCGGGAACAGGTTTGCCTTTGAAGACTTTGCGTACCATAACATAGAACATTGGCACAAGGAATACCGACAAAATCGTACCAATCAACATACCCCAGAATACCGAAGTACCGATGGCGCGTTGGCTTGCCGCCGATGCACCTGTTGCAATATACAATGGCACAACGCCCAAAATAAATGCAAACGAAGTCATCAAAATAGGACGGAAACGCAATTTTGCCGCGCGTAAGGCAGATTCGGCAGCGGTTTTGCCTGTTTCTTGCAAGTCTTTGGCGAACTCAATAATCAAGATGGCGTTTTTCGCGCTCAAACCCATTACGGTAATCATACCAATGGTAAAGTAGATGTCGTTTCCGTAGCTACGAATCAACGCGCCTGCGCCCACCCCCAAAATACCCAACGGTACAACCAAAATCACAGCAAATGGAATCGACCAGCTTTCATACAAAGCCGCCAATGCCAAGAACACCGCCAACGCCGCAAACGCATACAACATAGTGGTTTGCGATGAACCTTTGGCTTCTTCACGCGATTGACCTGCCCATTCCAAGCTGAAATCGCCTTCCAATTCGTCCACCATGCGTTTCACTTCTGCCATCGCTTCGCCTGTGGATTTGCCTGCGGCAGGTGCGCCTGTTAGCTGCATGGCTGGGTAGCCGTTGAAGCGTACGCTTTGTTCCATGCCTGTTTTCCACGTTGCTTTGACAAAGTTAGACAAAGGCACGAGTTCGCCACGATTGTTTGGCACGGTCAATGCCAAAATGTCCGCAGGCTGCATACGCGCTTTGGCATCGGCTTGCACAATTACACGTTGCAAACGTCCTTGATTGGGGAAGTCGTTTACATAAGACGAACCCAATGCCACGCCCAACACATTGCGAATGCTGGTAAAGCTGACGTTTTGTGCGGCGGCGGTGGCGCGGTCAATTTCAATGTTCAGCTGTGGTGCGTCTTCCAAACCACTGCTGCGAATTTGTTGTGGGTTGAACATTGGGTTTTGACGCATTTTGCCCATCAATTCGTTGCGGCGAGCCAGCAAGACATCGTGTCCTGCGTTACTGCGGTCTTGCAAATAGAAGCCGAAACCTGAATCGTTACCCAATTCCATAATCGGTGGCGGACTTAATGCAAATGCCATACCATCTTGCAATGTACCCATCAACGCGCCTGTGATTTTGTTAGCCAATGAGTTGGCATCGCTACCAGGTGCGGTGCGCTCGCTCCAATCTTTCAACATTGCAAAACCCATTGCCATGTTTTGACCGTTACCCGAGAAGCTGAAACCCGATACGGTAATCAAGTTTTCTACTTCGGGCATATTGGTGATGATTTGTGTCGCGGTTGCCAAAGAAGCGTCGGTACGTTCTTGGGTTGCACCTGCTGGCAACTGCATACTCATCATAATGAAGCCTTGGTCTTCGTTGGGTAAGAATGCAGTTGGCAAGCGTTTTATCAACACGGCTGCACCTGCAATAATCGCTAAATAAATCACCACCATCACACCTGCTTTACGCAAGGTTGTGGCAATCCAGCCAGAATAAGTGCGTGTGCCAGAATTGAATTTACGGTTAAACCAGCCAAAAAAGCCTGTTTTAGCATGATTGTGTCCTTTGGCAATCGGTTTGAGCATGGTTGCGCACAAAGCGGGGGTGAGTGACAACGCCAAAAATGCTGAAAAGCCAATTGCAAATGCCATCGTCAAGGCAAATTGGCGATAAATATTACCTGTTGCGCCGCTGAACATGGCAAGTGGCACAAACACCGAAATCAATACGGCTGTGATACCAATCACCGCGCCCGAAATTTGGCGCATGGCTTTTTTGGTGGCTTGACGTGGCGATAAACCTTCTTCCGCCATAATGCGTTCTACGTTTTCCACGACCACAATCGCGTCATCGACCACGATACCAATCACCAATACCATGGCAAACATGGTCATCACGTTAATGGACATGCCCAAATACGAAATGGCGGCAAATGCACCGAGCAAAGAAATCGGTACAACAATGGTCGGAATCAAGGTGTAACGGAAGTTTTGCAAGAACAAGAACATCACCAAGAACACCAATGCAATCGCTTCAAATAGCGTGCTAACCACTTTTTTAATCGACAATTCTACGAATTTTGATGTGTCATACGGTGCAACCCAAGTCACACCAGATGGGAAAAATTCTTCCAATTCTGCCATTTTGGCACGAACGGCAGTAGCCGTTGCCATGGCGTTACCCGTAGTAGAAAGCGATACCGCCATACCTGTGGTGGGTTTGCCGTTTAAGCGTGATGTCGAGCCGTATGATTGGCTGCCCAATTCAATTTTTGCCACATCGCGCAAATATACGTTTGCACCTGTTGCATTGCTTTTGAGCATGATTGCGCCAAATTCTTCGGCGGTTTTCAATTGACCATCTGCGGTGATGGTTGCCGAAATGGTTTGACCTACATTGGCAGGTTGTGCGCCCAAAGAGCCAATCGCCAGTTGTGCGTTTTGTGCGCTAATGGCAGACGATACGTCGGCAAACGATAAACCGTAGCTTTTGAGTTTGGCTGGGTCAACCCACACGCGCATGGCACGTTGTGCGCCAAACAAATTCACATTGCCTACACCATCAATGCGTTGTAATTCGGGAATGACGTTGCGTTGCGCGTAGTCGGCAATTTCTTCTGTGTTACGCGTATCCGAAGTCAGCATCACCACCATCAGGAAGTTAGAACGCGCTTTGGATACGTTCACACCATTTTGTTGCACGATGGAGGGCAACTGCGAATTTACTTCGGACAGTTTGTTTTGTACGTTTACCTGCGCTAAATCGGGGTTGGTATCGGGCGTAAACGTGAGTGTAATTGAGCCTTGTCCGCTTGATGTGGCAGAAGTGGACATATAATCCAAACCTTCTACGCCATACATATTGCGTTCAATTATCGCCAACACGCTGTCTTCCAATACTTGTGCCGATGCACCTGGGTAGGTGGCAGTCAAAGTGATGGTGGGTGCGGCAACCGATGGATATTGCGAAATAGGCAATTTGGAAATGCCAATCACACCTGCCAGCATAATAAAAATGGCAATTACCCATGCAAAAATCGGTCTATCAATAAAAAACTTAGCCATGTTTCTGCCTTTCTATTATTGCGCCGCAGAAGCTGCTGATTCGGTTGCAGAAGCAGCCTGCACTGCCGATGCAGATTCAGAAGCAGCCTGCACATTGGTTGCAGGTACAGATGTGCTTGGTGCAGCCATCGAAAGTGCAGGCTGCTTATTGGCAGGTTGCCATTCTTTTGGTTGGACTTTTTGTGCGCCCGACATTGCGGCAATCATTGTGCCATCGACAATCACTTTATCGCCTGCTTTCAAGCCTTCGGTAATGACCCAATCGCCGCCCTTTTGTCCTGTTACTTTCACAACGCGCGGTTCCATTTTGCCTTCTGGCGTTACCACCATAACCGTGTCTTTTTCGCCACGAGTCACGGATTGTTGTGGCACAACAAAGGCATTCAACACGCCAGCCAACGGCAATTTCACGCGGACATACATACCGCTACGCAACAATTGCTCTGGATTAGGCACGGCAGCGCGAACCATTACTTGACCTGTGGCTTCATCAACCGAGCTATCAATAAACAACAGCTGACCTTTGTGTTCGTATTCCGAGCCATCTTCTAACAAAATGCCCACTTGAATGCCGTCATTGCGTACGCGTTCTTGCGATAACAGCTGGCGATGCAGTTGCAAAATTTCCGCAGACGATTGCTGGATATTCACATACAACACATCGGTTTGTTTAACCGTTGCCATTTGGGTTGAATTGGCTGTTACCAACGCACCTTCGGTTACCAACGATTGACCAATAAAACCTGTAATCGGCGACACAATGCGCGCGCGGTTCACATTCACTTGCGCTGCGCGAATCGAGGCTTGCGCTGCTTTAATTTGCGCTTCGGCAGAGCGTTTTGCCAACACCGCTGCATCGTATTCTTGTTTGCTAATCGCATCGGCTGCCATCAATGGGCGATAGCGAGCTAAGTCCGCATCGGCTTTGGCGGCGGCAGCTTGTGCGCTCAATAAACTAGCGCGCGCACTTTCCAAGCTGGCAGTGTAAGTTGCATCGTCTAATTGATACAAAGGCTGCCCTGCGCGCACCATTGTGCCTTCTTCAAATAAACGGCGTTGCACAATACCACTCACTTGCGGCACGATGGTTGCCGATTTAACGGCTTCCAAACGACCTGGCAAATCGTATTCTAATAAAACATTTTGCGGTTGAACCGTTACCACATTAACGGTGGGAACGTGTGCTGCGCGTGCGGCGGCGGCTTTTTGTTGCGCTTCCGATTGTGCCGAATTATTGCAGGCTGCCAATGCCAACAAAGTGGCGACGGCAATCACTGCCATGCGTTTAGTTGAATGTAATTTCATAGGTTTTCCTGATGAGATGAGTGTGCAGGCTGCTTGATAAATTTGCATTCTGCTATGACAAAGATAAAAAACGCGCTATTATACATACATCGATGAATGTCTTTGTAACTTTTTTACATAGCTTCACAATTTTTATAGTAGCGATTTAAAGTTGTTTACATTTCAAAGTGTAACGCAAACAGAAAGCCCCAAATTTATGAGAAAAACCAAAGAAGAAGCGCAAAAAACACGCCAACATTTGTTAAACGCTGCATTAGAAGTTTTTTGGCGCAAAGGCGTTACCCAAGCATCGCTGCATGAAATCGCCGTAGAAGCAGGGGTCACACGCGGTGCGCTCTATTGGCATTTTAAGAACAAAGAAGATTTATTCGAAGCGTTATTTGAACAAAAATTCCATGTTTTCCTAAATAAAATCAACGATGAAAATCTAGAACAAGCGTCCGATGTGTGGCAACATTTGCGCCAAAGTTTGTATGATTTATTTGACTTGCTGCAAAACGATGAGCAGCAGCGCAAATTTTGCAGCGTGATGAACCTTAAATGCGAGCGCACGCCCAATAATCAAACTATTACCGATTTGGCAACGCGCTACCACAAAAGCATTCGTTTTCAGATTATGCGCGCGTTCGAATTGAGCCAAGCGCAACAAAAATTGCCTGCACACACCAATTTGCAACTGGCAAGCTGGTATTTGGAAAGCAATTTGGCTGGCTTGATTTTGATGTGGATTAGCGACCCAGAGCGGTTCGATTTAACGCCCACCGCACGTTGCATCATCGACACCAGCATGAACACGCTGGAACAAGGTTTATTGGTGCAGGCTGCTTGATTTAGGTATAATTGCGCCACGATTAATGAATACACCAACAAAGCGGCAGGCGCGTGGCGTGAGTCGCTTTTTTGAATGACTATGCTAGACAAAATTTTCAATAAAAAAAATCCGCCCAGCGCAGGCAAAAAGCAGCCTGCACGTCCACACACGGCAAAAAACAAATCCAAAGCAGAAACAGGTAAACGCAAAGCAGACGCTGCATCAAGCAAGCAGCCTGCACGTCCCAAAGTAAGCATCATCACACCGCAAAACAAAACAGCCAGCACTTCGGACAACAAAAAAGTGCAGGCTGCTTCTGTTTTGGACAAAGACCGCAATTTGGTTGCCGACACGATTTGGATGTTTGTGTTGGTCTTGACGATTTATTTGGGCTTGTCGCTGCTGGGATTTAGCATGAAAGACCCGTCGTGGTCACGCAGCATCGCCAACACGGGTTATGTCAGCAACTTTGGCGGTTTGCTGGGCGCGTGGATTTCTGACGTGTTTTACTACTTGTTCGGGCTATCGGCATGGTGGCTGTTGATTGCGCTCTGCGTGTGGCTATATCGCCATTTTCGCCCTGTGTTGGACGGTGGTATGCCGCCGTATAACTCGTGGATTGGCGCGGTTGGCTTGGGCATTTTGTTGATATGTAGCCCTGTTATGGAAGTGTCTATCTTCTTGAATTGGCTGGACAATCGCTTACCTTTGGGCGCAGGTGGTTTGGTTGGCTCGTTGGTGGCATCGGGTACACAATATATGTTGGGCAAAACAGGCAGCATGGTGTTTTTGCTGATTGGCAGTTTGCTGGCGTTGTCGTTACTTATCCAAATTTCGTGGTTGGATTTTTTGGAGCGCGTGGGCAATCAATTGGAACGCTTTTTCAAACAACTGTTTAGCGACAAAGACAAAGAAGTCGTGCCAACTTTGTTCCCCGATGCCCCTGCTGGGCAACGTGCGCCCAATCCGATTGAAACACTGGTAGCAGAACCGATTACACAGCCCATCGGCAGCCGCACCAATCGCAAAATGTCGGTTAGCGTGGCGCAACAGCAACCTAAAATCTCGCGCCCAAACCGAGTGCAGGCTGCTTCAGTTGATGGCTATTGCTTGCCCGATTTAGACAGTTTGCGCGAACCTAAATCCACCCAACAAACCGAAAACCCAGAACATTTGCGCCAAGTGGGTAAACGCATAGAAGAAAAATTGGCGGAATTTGGTATTGAAGTTACTGTGGTCAGCGGCATGGCTGGGCCTGTGATTACGCGCTACGAAATTGAACTAGCCAAAGGCGTAAAAGGCAGTCAAATTGTAGGCTTATCCAAAGATTTGGCGCGGAGCTTGTCGGTGCAATCGGTGCGCGTGGTAGAAACCATTGTCGGCAAAAACACTATGGGCATTGAGCTGCCCAACGAACATCGCCAAGAAGTTTTGTTACACGAAATTTTTGCGTCCGATGTCTTCAATGACGCGCAATCCAAATTGACCGTTGCGCTGGGCAAAGACATTGCAGGCTTGCCTGTGGTGGGCGATTTGGCAAAAATGCCGCATTTGCTGGTGGGCGGTATGACCGGCTCGGGCAAATCGGTGGGCGTGAACGCGATGATTTTGTCTATGTTATACAAAGCATCGCCAGACGAAGTGCGCTTTATTATGATTGACCCGAAAATGCTGGAATTGTCGGTTTATGAAGGCATTCCGCATTTACTCTGCCCAGTTGTAACCGATATGAAAGCGGCAGGCAATGCGCTGAACTGGTGCGTTGCCGAAATGGAAAAACGCTATCGTTTGTTGTCGCACATGGGCGTACGCACGTTGGCGAGCTTTAACGAAAAAGTGCAGGCTGCCAAGTTGGCAGAAAAAGCCATTCCTAATCCGTTTAGCTTGAACCCAGACGACCCCGAGTCGCTGGAAAAATTGCCGCAAATCGTTGTGATTATTGACGAGCTTGCCGATTTGATGATGACGGAGAAAAAAGCCGTAGAAACGCAAATCGCCCGATTGGCACAAAAAGCGCGCGCCGCAGGCATACACATGATTATCGCGACCCAACGCCCCAGCGTGGACGTGATTACAGGCTTGATTAAAGCCAACGTGCCAACGCGCATGGCGTTTACCGTGCAAAGCCGCATTGACAGCCGCACCATTCTGGACCAAATGGGCGCAGAAGATTTGCTCAAATACGGCGATTTGCTGTTCTTGCAACCAGGAGAGGCCGAGCCGACTCGTTTGCAAGGCGCGTTTGTGAGCGATGACGAAGTCCACAATGTTGTGTCGTTCATCAAAGAGCAAGCCGAGCCAAACTATATTGATGGCATCTTAACAGGCGAAGCCACGCAAGAAACGCAGCAAATCATCAACCCAGAAGGCGGACAAAATAGCGGCGATGAATTGTTTGACCAAGCGGTACAGTTTGTGGTCAGCAGTCGCAAAACGTCTATCTCTGCACTGCAACGCCATTTACGCATTGGCTACAACCGCGCTGCCAATTTGATGCAGGCGTTAGAAGATGGCGGCATTGTGTCGCCACCCGATAACAGCGGTGCGCGACAAATCTTTGCGCGTGGCGAATAAAAAGCAACCTGCACTTTGTAAAAATAGTGTAAAATATCGCGGTTTTTATTTTGATTCGCCAGCCGCGTTACCCACCAAGCTGAATTTGAATGCGCGTGCAGTTCTATCCAAAGTGTAGCGCGTATCCAAACACAAAATAAATCATTCAATTTGTTCATGAACTTAAAACGAAAAGGAAAACTTAAATGCAAGTTTATTACGATAAAGATGCCGATTTGTCTTTGGTAAAAGGTAAAACCGTGGCGATTATTGGCTACGGTTCACAGGGTCACGCACATGCTGCAAACTTGAAAGATTCAGGCGTGAACGTGGTAATCGGTTTGCGTCAAGGCGCGTCTTGGAACAAAGCAGTTGCCGCTGGTTTTGAGACTTTGAGTGTGGCTGATGCAACCAAAAAAGCAGACGTTGTGATGATTTTGTTGCCAGACGAAAATCAACCTGTTGTGTACAAAAACGAAATCGCACCAAACTTGAAAGACGGTGCAGCGTTGGCATTTGCACACGGCTTTAACATTCACTACAACCAAATCGTGCCACCTAAAAATGTGGACGTGATTATGGTTGCGCCAAAAGGCCCAGGTCATACCGTTCGCAGCGAATTCTTGAAAGGCGGTGGCGTGCCATCTTTAATCGCGGTTTACCAAGACTATACTGGCAAAGCCAAAGACATCGCCTTGTCTTACGCGGCTGCAAATGGCGGCACAAAAGGTGGTGTGATTGAAACCAACTTCCGCGAAGAAACCGAAACTGACTTGTTCGGCGAACAAGCCGTATTGTGCGGTGGCGCAGTTGAATTGGTTAAATGCGGCTTTGAAACTTTGGTTGAAGCGGGCTACGCACCTGAAATGGCATACTTTGAATGCTTGCACGAATTGAAATTGATTGTGGACTTGATGTACGAAGGCGGTATCGCCAACATGAACTACTCAATCTCTAACAACGCAGAATACGGCGAATACGTTACTGGCGTTGAAGTGATTACCCCTGCAACCAAAGAAGCGATGAAAAAAGCGTTGTACCGCATTCAATCTGGTGAATACGCGAAAATGTTTATCCAAGAAGGCGCGACAAACTACGCCAGCATGACGGCTCGCCGCCGCTTGACTGCCGACCACCAAATTGAAAAAGTGGGCGCACAGTTGCGTAGCATGATGCCTTGGATTGCCAAAAACAAATTGGTTGACCAAGACAAAAACTAATCCGATTGAATCAACGGATTAAAGTGCAGGCTGCTTTTGAGCGTATATTTCAAAAGCAGCCTGACACCTTTGCAAAACGCAAATGTATCTAAAATTTAACAATGGTCGTCATTCCCGCATAGGCGGGAATCCATCTAACTTATTCAGTTATTTGGATTTATTTCAAGTAGCCTAAATTTTCCGTTGGATTCCTGCCTACGCAGGAATGACGGCATGAAATGGTCATTATTGCAGCCATCATGCGAAAGCTCGCCAAACTTTGCTATTGCATACACAAATCGCAAAAGCCTTTTGACAAATCGCGCTACCAGTCAAAGACGGCTTAAAACAGAATAAAGATACGGAACAGATGCTAAAATTAGCACCTGTGCTTTTTTGCATCCTGAAAAAACGCAACTGATAAAATACACAAATAAAACAAATAGTTATGAAATTCTGTTTATTTTTTGATTGACTGGCTATACTATCATCTTAATTATCAATATTCTGGAAAAGAATTGCATCGTTTGTTGAATTGATCAGCATGAATTGAAATGCCAAACTTAATCGGTATAAATACAACGCCAAAAGACAAATTGTGCTAAAATTGCGCGATTTTTTAACCGTTCGCTTGCCTGAAATACTACTCATACGCGTTGTTTGGTTGCCAAGCAGCCTGCATGATTAGTGTTTTAGCAGCGAACATTTTGTAAGCAAACACAGAAGGGCAAACTATGTTCAATAAACACATTAAATCATTCCAATATGGCGACCAAACGGTTACTTTGGAAACGGGCGAAATCGCGCGCCAAGCCGCTGCTGCGGTTAAAGTTTCTATGGGCGACACAGTGGTTTTGGTTGCCGTGACCACCAACAAAGACATCAAAGAAGGTCAAGACTTTTTCCCATTGACGGTAGATTATTTTGAGCGCACTTATGCCGCTGGCAAAATCCCTGGTGGTTTCTTCAAACGCGAAGGCAAACAAAGCGAAAAAGAAATTTTGACCAGCCGTTTGATTGACCGTCCAATCCGTCCATTGTTCCCAGAAGGTTTTTATCACGACATTCAAATCGTGGCGATGGTGATTTCGTGCGACCCTGAAATTGACAGCGACATTCCTGCGATGATTGGCGCGTCTGCGGCCTTGGTGTTGAGCGGTGTGCCATTTGCCGGCCCAATCGGTGCGGCGCGTGTGGGTTATGTAAACAATGCCTACGTTTTGAATCCAACCAAACAGCAATTAAGCCGTTCACAACTGGACTTGGTAGTGGCAGGCACAGAACAAGCGGTGTTGATGGTGGAATCAGAAGCCGACATTTTGCCAGAAGACGTGATGTTGGGCGCGGTGGTATTCGGTCACGAGCAAATGCAAACCGTGATTACCGCAATCAACGAATTGGCTCAAGAAGTGAATCCAGAAGTGTGGGATTGGAAAGCACCCGAAGCCAACACCGATTTAATCGCCAAAGTGAAAGAAATTTCGGGCGATTTGATTGCCGAAGCGTTCAAAATCCGCCAAAAACAAGCGCGTTCTGCAAAATTGGACGAAGCGTGGGCAGCCGTTGAAGCCGTGTTAATTACCGAAGAAACCGACACATTGGCAAAAAATGAAATCAAAGGCATTTTCAAGAATTTGGAAGCAGCGGTGGTTCGCGGTCAAATCTTGGCAGGTCAGCCACGCATTGACGGTCGCGACACACGCACCGTTCGCCCATTGAATATTCAAACCAATGTATTGCCACGCACACACGGCTCGGCATTGTTCACTCGCGGCGAAACACAAGCGTTGGCAGTGGCGACTTTGGGTACTTCGCGCGATGAACAAATTATTGACGCATTGAGCGGCGAATACACCGACCGCTTTATGTTGCACTACAACTTCCCACCGTACTCAACTGGCGAAGTAGGTCGCGTGGGCGCACCAAAACGCCGCGAAATCGGTCATGGTCGCTTGGCGAAACGCGCTTTGGTTGCCGTGTTGCCTAAACCAGAAGATTTTAGCTACACTATGCGCGTGGTATCAGAAATTACCGAATCCAACGGTTCGTCTTCAATGGCGTCTGTTTGCGGTGGCTGTTTGAGCTTGTTGTCGGCTGGTGTACCATTGAAAGCGCACGTTGCGGGTATCGCCATGGGCTTGATTTTAGAAGACAACAAATTTGCCGTTTTGACCGATATTTTAGGCGATGAAGACCACTTGGGCGACATGGACTTTAAAGTAGCAGGTACAACCGAAGGCGTTACCGCGCTGCAAATGGATATTAAAATTCAAGGTATTACCAAAGAAATCATGCAAATTGCGTTGGCGCAAGCAAAAGAAGCGCGTTTGCACATTTTGGCGCAAATGCAAACTGCAGTTGCTGGCCCACAAGAATTGTCGCAACACGCACCACGCTTGTACACGATGAAAATCAATCCAGACAAAATCCGCGAAGTGATTGGCAAAGGCGGCGAGACGATTCGCTCGATTACTGCCGAAACAGGCACGGAAATCAATATTGCCGATGATGGCGTGGTAACGATTGCAGCGACAACAGCCGAAGCAGGCGAAGCGGCAAAAGCGCGTATCGAAATGATTACCGCAGAAGTGGAAGTGGGCAAAGTGTACGAAGGTCAAGTGGTTAAATTGTTAGACAACAATGTTGGCGCGATTGTAACCATTATGCCTGGCAAAGACGGCTTGGTGCATATCAGCCAAATCACACACGAGCGTGTGAAAAACGTGAGCGATTATTTGCAAGTGGGTCAAACTGTGAGCGTGAAAGCGTTGGAAGTAGATGACCGCGGTCGTGTGCGTTTGTCTATGAAAGCGTTGTTGCCACAACCTGAACAGCAACAAGCTGCACCGTCTGATGAATAATCGGTAAACACTGCTGCCTACGGCATACCCTTTTATACCCAAATCAAAGATTTGGACAAAAGGGCAAAGCGGCCTGCACTTTATGTAAGCAAAAACAAAAGTGCAGGCTGAAACCTTATATATTGCCCGAAGTTCAAAGGGCAGAGAGCGAATCCAAGCGTGGGTATGGCGGCGAAACGCCATGCACGTACCCCATTCGTAGAAATACAAATCAATTTGTAATTAAAGCCCTTTGAATTGTATGGTGAATTAAATTTAGATTAGTACAGCGTTGCCAACTCCCTTATGTACTAGGTGTACACGGTGGTCGTTGTCGCCTTATCCTAATCTAAATTTAATCCACTATAAAAAATGGCTCGATTATAACATTGCAGGCTGCTTGAAAAATAAAAAGCTGTTACAATACACGCCTTTTATTATTTAAATATTTGATAAATAAGGAATTTTATGATTTATGCGATTTTAGCCGTCATTATCGGCTTGGTGGTGCTGGTGTGGAGTGCTGACCGTTTTATTGACGGCGCGGCTGCCACAGCCAAACATTTTGGTATGTCGCCACTCTTAATTGGCATGGTAATTGTGGGATTTGGCACGAGTGCGCCTGAAATGGTGGTGTCGGTGTTGTCGGCAATGGGCGGCAACCCTGGGATTGCGTTGGGCAATGCGTATGGTTCAAACATTACCAACATTGCGTTGATTTTGGGCGTTACCGCGTTGATTAGCCCGATTGCGGTGCAACGCGAAATCGTCAAAACCGAAATGCCGATTTTATTGGCAATTACCGCGTTGGCGGCGTGGCAATTGTGGGACGGCAAATTAACGCTGTTAGACGGCGTAATTTTACTGGGTATTTTGATTGCATACATGACTTGGACGGTACGCAAAAATTTAAAAGGCGCGGACAATATTATTGAAGATATTGCCGATGAAATTGACCACACCCCTGCGATGACGCTCAAAAAAGGTTTGTTTTGGTTGGTGTTTGGCTTGATTGTGTTGGTATTGAGTTCACGCTTGCTGGTGTGGGGCGCGGTAACGATTGCACAAAGTATGGGTGTGAGCGATTTAATTATTGGTTTGACGGTTGTGGCGGTGGGTACTTCGCTGCCTGAATTGGCTTCATCAATCGCGGCCGCGCGTAAAGGCGAACACGATATTGCGTTGGGGAATATTGTCGGTTCAAATTTGTTTAATACGTTGGCGGTTGTGGGTTTGGCGACTGTGATTCACCCAATGGACGTAGCGGCGGAAATTTTGAACCGTGATGTGTTGATTATGGCTATTTTAACCGTTGTTTTGCTGGTGTTTTGTTTGGGTAAACAAGCGAAAATTGGGCGAGGCAAAGGCGGTTTGTTTTTGGCAACGTATGTGGCTTATACGGTTTATTTGATTGGTACTGCGTTTTAAGAACCTGTATTCACAAACAACTATTTGATAAATTTTAATATTTGTGAAATATACCCTAGTTTAACAAAATTTTCAGCAGATAAATTCGTCTGCTCAAAATCTTTTGCTAAACGTCGAGACCAACCTAACCATGCAAACGTTCGTTCTACAATCCAACGTTTGGGCAGAATACGCCAAGAAATATCTTGAATTCTCTTTGAAATCTGAACAGTTAAACCCAATTGCTCTGATACTTCACGCTCAAATGTATTCCGATAACCTGCGTCTGCACAGAAACCTTTTAAACTCGGATAGGTCTCAAACGCTTTTTTTGCTACAAAAATACCTGCTTTTGTGTCATGAATATTGGCTGCATGAACCACAACAGACAATAGATTACCCAACGTATCAACAGCTATATGTCGCTTACGACCTTTGATTTTTTTACCTCCATCAAAACCTTTATCATGTGCGCTAGAAGCTGTTTTGACGCTTTGTGAATCAATAATGGCATAAGTTGGCATTGCTTGTTTTTGATGGATTAAACGTTTTTTTGAACCAATGCCAAAAGAATTCTATCCCATAAGCCTGATTGATTGGCTCTGCGATAGAAACTCCATACGGTTGAATAAGGTGGAAAATCATTGGGCAGCATACGCCACTGGCAACCTGTTTTGGTCATGTACAAAACGGCATTCACTAATTGACGTTTATCCCATTTGTAGTGGCGTAGCTGGTTAAAATGTGGCTCAATCGCTTGCCATTGGGCATCTGTTAAGTCTGTTGGGTAGGATTTTCTAGTCATAAAGATATTTTATCATTTTTGTGAATGCAGGTTCTAACTGTTGAGATTTCAAAGAAAATTCAAGATATTTCTTGGCATATTCTGCCCAAACGTTGGATTGTAGAACGAACGTTTGCATGGTTAGGTTGGTCTGGACGTTTAGCAAAAGATTTTGAGCAGACGAATTTATCTGCTGAAAATTTTGTTAAACTAGGGGCTATTGACAATTCAAAAAAAGAGGCAAAGGATTTAAGATATTGTTTCCACACAACCATCCTAAACCTTTGCCATGTCCCGAAACACGCTTACAAATGAAACATGGTCAAGACTGTTACCTATTTTGAAACAGCTTGGCATTTATCGCAAGAAAAATTTACGCAAAACAGTAGAAGGTATCCTGTTTCGCTTACGTACAGGCTGCCAATGGGCTGATATACCTAGTTATTTTGGTAAAGCAAACAGCCTTTACCAAAGTTTCAATCACTGGTCTAAACGCGGTATTTTTACCAAATTATTTAAACATTTGGCAGATACACCCGATATAGAATGGGTCTTTATGGACGGTAGCCATATCCGTGTTCATCAACACGGCATGGGTAAAAAATCCATTGTGCATCAAGCTGTCGGTAAGAGTATCGGAGGTCATACGTCTAAAATTCATTTAGCGGTTGATGCTTGTGGTAATCCAATTGAATTTATGATTACAGCTGGTAATGTAAATGAGATTGTTGTTGCGCCTGATTTATTGGCACAATTGGACTTAAGTGATAATGAAACCGTGTGTGCTGATAGAGGTTTTGACAGTGATACTTTTCGTCGGTTAATTCATTCTAAACAAAGTAAAGCCAATATTCCATATAAGAAAAATAGAGAACATCTTAATGTGGACACAGATTGGTATTTATATAAAATCAGGCACTTGGTAGAAAATGCTTTTGCACGATTAAAGCATTTTCGTGCGCTGGCAACACGGTACGATAAATTAAAACGTAATTATGAAAGTACCGTGTCATTAGCTTGTGCTTTGATTTGGTTGAAATTATAGCTAAAATGTCATTAGCCCCCAGAAAACTATGTGCAGGCTGCTTTCTATGGTTATCGCCGTTTATTGAATTGGGTGGATTTAGCTTGTTGTTCGTTCAACCATTGCAAGGCTTGTTTGGCGCATTCTTGCTCGGCAGCGCGGCGACTGCTGCCCGATGCGTAAGTGATGTGTCCCAGCTCGCCCAAATCGCACGACACATCAAAATGCGAATCACTGCCTTCGCCTGTTTGGCGTTCAATGCGGTATTTGGGCGTGGGTAATCTGTGCGCTTGCAGGGCTTCTTGCAGACGGGTTTTGTGGTCTTTGTCGGGTTGCTGCACCTGAATTTGCTGCACTCGCTCGGCAAATAATTGGCGGATAACGCGCTCGGCAGTCGGCAAATCGGCATCAAAACGAATCGCGGCAAAAATCGCTTCCAGCGCGTCCGCCAAAATAGACGCACGGTCGTATCCGCCGCTTTTAAGTTCGCCCACGCCCAAAATCAAGGCTTTGCCCAAGCCTAATTCTCGCGCCACTTCTGCCAAAGTCGCTTCTTTGACCAAATGTGTCCGCAACACCGACAGCCGCCCTTCGGGCAAATTGGGAAAGGCTTCAAACAGCATTAACGTAATCACATAATCCAAAATCGCGTCGCCCACAAATTCCAAGCGTTCGTAGTTTTGACTGTGTGCGCTGCGGTGCGTTAAAGCCTGTTGCAACCATGTAGGCTGCTTGAATATGTAGCCCAATTTGGTTTGCAGGCTGCTTTTAAATTGTTGATTGACTTTCTGATTCATGGCTTAATCTTTCACATAAACCACTTGCACATCGTAGTCGTCTTCATTCCAATCATCATCGTCATCAAATGTATTGCTCCATTCGGTTTCTTTGGATAGGGACGAATGCAAGCCACTTTCCAAACGCAACACCGACAACAAGTGGTACATATCATCAGGCATAGGGGCTTCAAACGACACCAATTCGCCCGATTTTGGGTGAACAAAACTCAAATGATACGCATGAAGTGCTTGTCGTGCCAAACTTTTTACGACATCTTTCACAGGTTGCGAACACACATGGCGCGGATTGCCGTAAACAGGGTCGCCTGCCAAAGGATGTCGCGCTTCTTTCATGTGAACACGGATTTGATGCGTGCGCCCTGTTTCCAGCGAACACTCAATATAAGAATGTGCGTGATAGCGTTCCAATACTTTGACGTGCGTAACTGCTTCTTTGCCACCAAATTTTACTACCGCCATTTTCAAGCGATTGTGTGGGTCGCGTCCAATTAGTGTTTCAATTTTGCCATCAAACGGCACAATGCCATCGGCAACGGCACGATAAATGCGTTTAACCGTGCGATTTTGTAATTGTTGTACCAACGAATTTTGTGCAGGCAGTGTTTTGGCGACTACCATTAAACCGCTCGTATCCTTGTCCAAACGATGCACAATCCCTGCGCGTGGCACTTGCGACAATTCAGGGCAATGCGCCAATAAGCCATTCAACAATGTGCCTGTCCAATTTCCTGCCGCAGGGTGTACCACCAACCCAGCAGGTTTATTCAATACAATCACGGTATCGTCTTCAAACACAATATTTAAATCCATGTGTTCGGGTTCATAGGCTTGATTTTCATCGCTTTGTTGAATTTGAACGCTCAATTCTTCGCCACCAATCAATTTTTCTTTGGGCGATGCCGTTTTGCCATTGCATTGTACAAAGCCGTCTTTAATCCAAGTCGTGATGCGGCTACGCGAATAATCGGGCAATAATTTTGCCAACGCTGCGTCCAGTCGCATACCTGCCAAATCGTTGGGTACGATTAAATTTATCGCGCTTTGTGCATTTTGGTCTGCCACAAAGTCCAAATCATCGTTATAATCGCCACCATTCTCAAAAGGGATATTATCCATATGAAAAAATTTCTTCTTGTTATTTCGGTTGCGGCGGCTCTTTCGGCTTGTGCCAGCAACGCTTCTACGGTTAGTAAAGACGCGCAATTAACGCAAAATTGGTCAAACGACCAGCTATACAGCGAAGCGCGTCAGGAATTAAATGACGGTAATTATACACGCGCAACGGCGTTATATGAATTGCTACGCGCACGCCAAGCCGATGGTCGCTATACCGAGCAATCTTTGATTGAATCTGCCTATGCCCATTTTAAAAACGAAGAACCTGCCAAAGCCTTGCAAAATTTAGCACGCTTTGAGCAAAACTACCCTGCCAGCGTGGATATGGATTACGCGCTATATTTGAAAGGTTTGGTGTTGTTTGCCGAAGACCAATCGTTCCTACGCCGTTTGGCATCACAAGACTGGTCAGACCGCGACCCAGAAGCCAACCGCCGCGCATTCCGCGTATTTGAACAGCTGGTTAATCGCTATCCAAACAGCAAATATGCCGAAGATGCGCGTAAACGTATGGCGCAGTTGGTTGATGCTTTGGGCGGGCACGAAATCGCGATTGCGCGTTACTATGCCAAACGCACGGCATATTTAGCCGCCAACAATCGCGCTCAACGCATTTTGGAGCAATTCCAAAACACGCGCTATGTGGAAGAAGCGTTGGCGATTATGGTTTATACCTACGAGCAAATGGGTAACGCTGATATGGCAGAAGCCACACGCCGCGTGTTGGCGCAAAACTTGCCCAACAGCCCATATTTGCAGCAGGCGTGGAAACCCGATGAGATGCCTTGGTGGCGTTGGTGGAAATGATTTAAATCACGCATAAACAAAAATAAAAGCAGCCTGCACTTGCATCAAACCATGTGCAGGCTGCTTTTGTAATCATTTGAGCAACAGGAAATCACACAAATGAATAAAATTTGGCAAACCACTCGTTTTACGCTGGATTTGCAGCAACCCAAAATCATGGGAATTGTCAATTTAACGCCCGATTCGTTTTCCGATGGCGGAACATATAGCCAAACGGTCAAAGCAGCCTGCAATCATGCTGAACAGCTTTTGCGCGATGGCGCGGACATTTTGGACATTGGCGGCGAATCCACACGCCCCAACGCCAGCGTGGTTACGCCACAAGAAGAATGGCAACGTGTGCGCGATGTGTTGGCAGAAGTGTCGCGCTGGAATGTGCCGATTAGCTTGGACACGCGCCGAACCGGCGTCATGCAGCAGGCGTTGGAACATGATTTTGTCGACATTATCAACGATGTGCAAGCATTGGAAGACGCAGGCGCGGTGGAATTATTGGCGCAACAGCCGCAAACAGGCATTTGCCTAATGCACATGAAAGGCACGCCCAGCACCATGCAATCGCAGGCTGCTTATCAAAACGTGGTGCAAGAAGTGTACGATTATCTGCAACAACGCCAAGCAGCCTGCACTTTGGCTGGCATTGCGCCCGAGCGCATTGTGTGGGACATGGGTTTTGGCTTTGCAAAAAACTTACAGCATAATCAAGCCATAATGCAAAACTTGCGCCAATTTGACCAACGACCCGTGTTGGTGGGCGTGTCGCGTAAACGCATGATTGGCGAAATCACAGAGCGCGAACAAGCCAGAGAGCGCGTGTCGGGCAGCGTGGTAGCCGCTTTATTTGCCTACACGCAAGGCGCAGCAATTTTGCGCGTTCACGATGTACGCGAAACGGTTGATGCGCTCAAAGTTTGGCGATTTTTGCAATCGGGGCTATAATGCGTCCGATTTTATGCAAAAAACAGGCAAGCAGCCTGCACTTTGCGTAGTCCTAATTTTTTTTGCGATAGAAAGGCTAATCATGAGCTTGGTAGAATTAAAAGTCCCCGATATTGGCGGACACGAAAATGTAGATATTATTGCCGTAGAAATTAAAGTGGGCGATACCGTAGCGTTGGAAGATACGCTGATTACGTTGGAAACCGACAAAGCCACAATGGACGTTCCTGCGGACGCAGCTGGTGTGGTAAAAGAATTGTGCGTCAAAGTAGGCGACAAAATTTCTGAAGGCGGCGTGATTGCTGTGATTGAAGCAGCTGGCGCGGCTGCGGCTGCCCCAGCGCCTGCGGCTGAAGCACCAAAACCAGCAGCCGAAGCACCGAAAGCGGCTGCACCTGTACCACAAGCAGCGAATTTTTCAGGCAGCGCGGACGCTGAATATGATGTTGTAGTATTGGGCGGCGGTCCTGGTGGCTACTCTGCGGCATTTGCAGCAGCAGACGAAGGCTTGAAAGTAGCGATTATTGAACAATACAGCACGTTGGGCGGCGTTTGCTTGAACGTGGGTTGTATTCCGTCAAAAGCCTTGTTGCACAATGCGGCTGTCATTGACGAAGTGAAACATTTGGCGGCGAACGGCATTAAGTATCCTGCGCCTGAAATTGATATTGATATGTTGCGCGGTTACAAAGAAAAAGTCATCGGCAAATTAACAGGCGGTTTGGCTGGCATGGCAAAAGCGCGTAAAGTAGATTTGATTAAAGGCTTTGGTGAATTTGTTGGTGCGAATCACATTGAAGTGAAATTGACTGAGTCTAGCGAATACGAAAAAGCCACTCAAACTGGCGAGAAGAAAACAATTGCATTTAAAAATGCGATTATCGCTGTCGGCAGCTGTGTCGTGAACTTACCATTTATTCCGCAAGACCCACGCATTGTTGATTCAACAGGTGCGTTGGAATTGCGTCAAGTACCTGAAAAAATGTTGATTATCGGTGGTGGTATCATCGGTTTGGAAATGGGTACGGTGTACAGCACGTTGGGCGCACGTTTGGACGTGGTGGAAATGATGGACGGCTTGATGCAAGGCGCAGACCGTGATTTGGTTAAAGTATGGGAAAAAATGAATGCTCATCGCTTTGACAACATCATGATTAACACGAAAACCGTTGGCGTAGAAGCCAAAGAAGACGGCATTTACGTTACTTTTGAAGGCGCAAAAGCACCGAAAGAGCCACAACGCTATGATTTGGTATTGGTGGCAGCAGGTCGCGCACCAAACGGCAAATTGTGTGGCGCGGAAAAAGCAGGCGTTGCTGTTACCGAGCGCGGCTTTATTGAAGTGGACAAACAACAACGCACCAATGTGTCACACATTTATGCGATTGGCGACGTAGTGGGTCAGCCGATGCTGGCGCACAAAGCGGTTCACGAAGGACACGTTGCGGCAGAAAACTGCGCGGGACACAAAGCGTTCTTTGATGCGCGTGTGATTCCAGGCGTTGCTTATACTGACCCTGAAGTGGCTTGGGTAGGCGTTACCGAAGAAATCGCCAAACGCGATGGCATTAAAATCACGAAATCTGTATTCCCATGGGCAGCAAGCGGTCGCGCGATTGCCAATGGTCGCGATGAAGGTTTCACGAAATTGATTTTTGACGCGGAAACAGGTCATGTGATTGGTGGTGGTATTGTCGGCACACACGCTGGCGATATGATTGGCGAAATCTGCTTGGCGATTGAAATGGGTTGCGATGCGGAAGACATCGGCAAAACCATTCACCCACACCCAACTTTGGGCGAATCAATTGGTATGTCTGCGGAAGTGGCTTTGGGTGTTTGTACCGATTTACCACCGCAAAAGAAAAAGAAGTAATTTGATTATTTAGCCAAGCAGCCTGCACTTTGAATCAACAAAATGCAGGCTGCTTTTTAATCATACGAGAGACCAATCATGCAAACACTTCAAATTCATGGCAAAAACGTATTGGCATTTTTGCCCGAACAAAAGCAGCCTGCACTTGGCGTGTTCTACACCTTCCCCGATAGCGAAGCCGAAGCCGAACAACTAGCGCAATCGCTGCCAGCAAACTGCGCTTTAATCGCCATTTTTGAACCCGACTGGGAACAACATTTCACGCCTTGGACTGCGCCACGCTTGTTTAAAAAAGGTACAGATTTTGGCGGCGGTGCAGCAGCGTATCACGATGCCTTAACCCAAGTTTGGATACCCGAAATCGAGCAAGTTTTGTCGTTAGATGTAGCTTGGCGCGGTATTTTAGGTTACTCGTTGGCAGGATTGTTTGCACTGTATAACGCCTATTGTGCGCCTTATTTTGATTACGTTGCCTGCGTGTCGGGCAGCTTATGGTTTGATGGCTGGCTGGATTTTGCGCAAAAAAACACGCCCGCCAAATTGCCCAAAGCGATGTATTTTTCGCTGGGCGACACGGAAGCCAATAGCAAAAATCCACGCATGGCAACGGTGCAGGCTGCTTTGGAGCAAACCGCAGCGCAATGGTAACCATACGCTTGCCCCAGTGTGCTAGAAATCAATCAAGGCGGACATTTTGATGATGTGCCACAACGATTGGCGAAAGCCGAGCAATGGTTGATGCAGGCTGCTTAAAGTATCGTCAAGCCCTACCCATAAACAGCGATTACCTTTACAATATCGTGCTTATACAAACAATTACTCTTTTTCACTTTTTATAACAAAAGGATTAATGCAATGACCACATTAAATAATGAAATCAAAGAATTGATTATTGACAGCTTGGGGCTGGAAGATTTAACCGCCGCCGATATTGACGACAACGCGCCTTTGTTTGGCGATGACGGTTTGGGTTTGGACAGTGTAGATGCGTTGGAATTGGGTTTGGCGGTGCAAAAACATTTTGGTTTTCAACTGGATAAGGAAAACCAAGAATTGCGCGATAGTTTTGCCAATGTCGCTGCTTTGGCGGCGTTTGTTGCCAAAATGAAAGGGTAACCCATGATGACTGAACAAGAAATTCGCCAAGTTTTGTTGGACGCGCTGGAAAATTTGTTTGAAGTGGACATCAGCAAGGTTTCAGGCAGCACCAATTTGTATGAAGATTTGGAAATTGACAGCATTGACGCGATTGATTTGATTGACCACATCAAACGCCAAACAGGACACAAATTGCAAGCGGAAGATTTCCGTAGCGTTCGCACAATTGATGATGTGGTGCAAGCCGTTTTGAAAAAAGCGGAAAATAATCAATAGGCTGAATAATGAAAATAGCGTTAAGCATTGTGCTAGGCGTGGCAAGCGTGGCGTATCCGTTGCTGTGGTATTTTGGGCGCGAGCAGGGCTGGTTTAACTGGCTGGCTGGCGCAATGTTGCTGCTTTGGCTGGTTCGTGCTGCCACGCAAAAAACGGCTTGGCAACGTGGCGTGGCGTGTTTGGTTGCGCTGTTTTTTGTGTGCGTGTTGATTTTCAGGCAGCCTGAAAGTATGTATTGGTATCCTGTTTGGGTAAATGTGCTGATGTTGTTGGCGTTTGGCGGCAGTTTGTTTGCCAAGCAATCGCTGGTTGAGCGTTTGGCGCGTTTACAAACGCCTGATTTGCCGCCGAGCGGTGTCGCCTACACGCGCAAGGTTACGCAAATTTGGTGCGTGTTTTTTGTGCTGAATGGCAGCACGGCGGCGGTGTTAGCGTTGCTGGGTTGGCATGATATTTGGGCGATTTACACAGGCATTGTGGCGTATGGGTTAATGGGGCTGCTGATGGGCGGTGAATTTTTGTATAGAAAATTGATTTTAAAGGTTTAACATGAAATTAGTCGCTCTAATCCCCCATTATCGCCACATTGCTACCTTGCCGACTGTGATTGCCGCATTGCGCGAATACGATTTGCCGATTATCGTGATAGACGACGGTTCAGGCGAACAATATCACGCTGATTTAGAACGAATTTGCCAAAACGTGCAATTATTCAGGCTGCCTGAAAATGGCGGCAAAGGCTATGCTATGAAACACGGTTTGCGCCAAGCCGCTGCGCAAGGCTACACTCACGCGCTACAAATTGACGCAGATGCACAACATCGTTTTGCCGACATTCCGCGCATGATTGCTGCCGCCGAGCAATCGCCCGAAGCCGTGATTTGCGGTCGCCCAATCTACGGCGAAGACGCGCCCAAAGCCCGATTGTACGGACGCAAGATTACCGATTTTTGGAACATCATTCACACATGGTCGCTGCAAATCAAAGACGGCATGTGTGGGTTTCGGATTTATCCTGTTGAATTATCTAATCAAATTATTGACAATGAAGCCATTGGCAACTGCATGGATTTTGACAATGAAATTTTGGTGCGATTGTATTGGCGTGGCGCGAAATTGATTTGGATTGACACGCCTGTACGCTACGAAAGCGGCGGCATTTCCCATTTTCGAGCATGGCAAGACAATGTTTTGATTAGCAAAATGCACACGCGCTTATTTTTTGGCATGTTGGCGAGACGATGTTTAGGCAAAGGACAATCATGAACTGCGCCGACCATTGGGCAAACCAACACGAACGCGGACACGCCCTGTTTCTCAAACTGACCGCGCTTATGGTGCGTTATTTGCCTGTGCCGATTATGCGACTGTGTACGGCTGCCGTTTGCGCGTATTTTTACGCCACGTCCGCCACGCAACGCCGCCACATTCGCGAATACCAAACACGTTTAAAACAAACATTTCCAACGTGCAGGCTGCCTGAAAAATATTCGGTTTATCAACAATTTGCCGCGTTTGGCAATGCGATTACCGACCGTTTTGCCGTGTGGCAGCACAAAATCAGCTACCCCGATTTGGTGCTAGACGACCGCGACAATGTGTACGCCGATATTCGCAACCACAACGCACGCGGACAAATTTTCATCTGCTCGCATTTGGGCAATGTGGAAATTTGTCGCGCCCTTGTTTCGCATCATATTGGCTTTAAAATGAATGTGTTGGTACACAGCCAACACGCGCAAGTATTCAATCAAGCCCTGAAAAACGCAGGCGCAAGCGACATCAATTTAATTCAAGTCAGCGAATTAGACACGGCGAAAATGTTGGAATTGGCGAACCGTTTGGACGCTGGCGAATGGCTGGCGATTGCCGCCGACCGCATTCCGATTCGTGGCGAAAAAACCGTTGCGGTGCAATTTTTGGGCGAAACGGCGCAATTACCGCAAGGCGCGTGGCTGTTGGCGCATTTGCTCAAAGCCAAAATCAACACGTTGTTTGTCTTGAAAAAACAAGGACGTTACCATTTGATTTTGCGTAAATTTTCTGATGTGCCGCAATGGAAACGCGCCAATCGTGAACAAGAAATTCGCCAATTCGCCCAACGCTATGCCGATGAATTGGCGCAACACGCGGTGGAAGTGCCGTTGCAATGGTTTAATTTTTACGATTTTTGGGCGAAATAATTTCAGGCAACATGAAAATAATTCTTATAGAAAAATCAATATCATGAAACCCTCTATTTTCTGCATCCATTCCCTAGAATTAGACGTTCCCTTTTTTGACGTGGACAGTTTATTTATCGTGTGGCATGGGCATTATGTGAAATATTTTGAAATGGCGCGATGTGCGTTTTTGGCGGAAATTCAGCATGATTACAATGTGATGCGTGAAACAGGTTTCGCCTATCCGATTGTGAAATTGGACGTGAAATACATCAAACCAGCCACATTTGGACAAAAAATCCGTGTGGAAATGGCAGTCGTGGAATTTGAAAGCTGCCTGAAAGTGAATTACACCATTACCGATGTGAAAACAGGCACAAAATTAACCAAAGCCAGCACCACGCAAGTCGCCGTCCGCATTGACAATGGCAAAATGCAATTTCAAACGCCTGATGTTTTTCAGGCAGCCATTCGCCAATTTGCAGGATTTAACGCGATTTAATTCATCAGTCAATTATAGTTGATGCAATTATTTTTTAAGACAAGGCGACAACGCCCGCCGTGTACGAATAGTACATAAGGGTGTTAGCAACGCAGTATTAAAAGATAAGTGCATTAATGCAGCGCAATTTTGCGTTCAATGGAAAGAATAATTATATGTTTTATAAAACAATTTTAACTTCTGCATTGGCAATCGCAGCCGCGCCCACTTGGGCTTTGACCGCCGCCGAATTGACCGCGCAACTGCAACAACCCAACACCGTGCAAGGGCAATTTGTGCAACAGCGTTACATGAAATTGCTGCCGAAACCCATGCAAACATCAGGGCAATTTGCGCTGAAAAAACAAGTAGGTCTGTTTTGGCAAGTGCAAAAACCGCTAGATTTGCAACTGCGCGTCCGTTCGCAAGGCATTTCGCAATGGGACAAAAACGCGAAAACGTGGCGCAACAGCAGCCAAAGCGGACAAGCAGCGCAAGTAAAATTGTTTATGGCGGTACTCGGCGGCGACACGACTGAATTGAGCAAACAATTTGATTTGCGCGTTTCAGGCAGCCTGAATAATTGGACGCTGACGCTGCAACCCAAAACCGCTATTATGAAACAAGTTTTTGAAAACATTAGCATTCAAGGCGATAAATTGGTGCGCCAAGTGGAATTGCGCGAAAAGCAGGGCGACAGAACCGTGATGAAATTTATAGATGCTAAAATCAATCAACCCTTATCCAACGAAGCAGAAAGCGCATTGAAATAATGAATTGGCCCAATTCTTTACTCCAAGATACCGCATCGGCAAAACCGCCCATTTGGCATGAATCTATCGCCACGTTGGCAGCGCAGTTCAAAGCGCAGCAAATTCAATCGGTTGCGCTGTGGTTTGAACAAGGTTCGGTGTGGGAATGGGCTTTGCTGGCGGCGTGGCAAGCTGGGGCAGATGTGCTGCTGTTACCCAATCAAAACAATGCAGCAATCGCGTGGGCAAAACAGGCTGACGTATTGCTGTCCGATGTCGTTATGCCACATCAACAAAATTGGTTGCTTGCCGATAAATTGGCGCAAAAGCAGCCTGCACCTTTGATTCAAGCTATCAAAAAGTGCAGGCTGCTTGGCCATGAAAAACTGTTCTTGCAGACTTCGGGTTCAACAGGCGAGCCAAAAATCATCGCCAAAACCGCCGCGCAAATGTGTGCCGAAGCCGATGCCATTGCCGACACGTTTCCTGCATCTTGGCGCGGTGCGCAGGTGCTGACCAGCGTATCGCCCCAACATATGTATGGCTTAACTTTTCGCGTGTTTGCGGCGTTGCGACTAAATTGGCAAGTGCAAGACGACACCTGCATCTATCCCGAAGACTTCATCGCCCAAACCAAGCAACCGTGTTTGTGGCTAACCAGCCCTGCGGTTTTGACTCATTTTCACGATAAGCGCGATTGGCAAACATGGGCGAGCCGTGTGCAAGGCATTATTAGCGCAGGCGGTTTGTTGCCCGATGCGACGATGCAACTGTTCCAACAGCAGGCGCAACTTGCCATTACCAATGTGTATGGCAGCACCGAAACAGGCGTGATTGCCCACCAAAACCACACCTCGCATCATCAACTTTTCCTCAATGTGCAAGCGCGGTTAAACAGTGAACAGCAGTTGTGCATTCAATCGCCATGGACAAACGGCGAACAAACGCTTGCCGACACCGCCACCATTTCGGGCGATACGCTGCTGCTGCACGGTCGTAGTGACCGCATCATTAAGCTGGGCGACAAACGCATCGCGCTGCACCAAATTGAACACGCTTTATTGGCACACGATGCGGTTGCCGATGTGCATTGCGCGGTGCATAAAGGGCGCGTGGCAGCGTGGATTTCACTGTCGGCACAAGGCGTGGCGTGGTTGCGCCAAAACGGACGCGCTGCGTTGCTGGATATTTGGCGGACTTTTTTAATTGGCAAAATAGAAAAAGTTGCCCTGCCTCGTTTTTGGCGATTAACCGCGCAGCCTTTGCCCCGCAATGCCCAAGCCAAAATCCGCGCTGCCGATATGCAACAAGTGTTAGACCACCCGATTGTGCGCCCAGATTGGCAACTGGTGGCACAAACCGAATCCGAATGGCAATTTGCGGGCTGCATTCCTGTGGATTTACGCTATTTTCAAGGGCATTTTGCTACTTTTCCGCTGGTGGCTGGCGTGGTGCAACTGCAATGGGCAATGGAATTGGCAAGCCAGTTTGATTGGGGACGTGCGCCCGTTATCCAAATGGAAAACATCAAATATCAACAATTTATTCGCCCGAATGATGTCGTGAACCTGACTTTGCGCTGGGATAGCGATAAACACAAAATTCATTTCGCGCTATCGGTTGAGGGTAAAACGTGCGCATCAGGTCGTGCCGTGGTGCAGGCTGCTTTGTGATGTGGGATTTTTGTTTATGATGACTTTTTTTTCGCGTGTGTATGCTGTTTGTTGCGTGTTGATGGCGATTTGGTTGGGCGTACAATTTGCGCAACACACGCCGATTCAAACCCAATTAACCGCTCTGCTGCCGCAAGAACAAGTTAGCACGATTTTTCACGCGGCAGACCAATTTCAAGAGCAGCAATTAAATCAACAAATTATTTTGCTGGTGGGTGCAAACGATAGCGAAAAAGCATTTCAAGCCGCCAACGAAGTCGCCCAAACATGGCAAAACAGTGGCTATTTCGCAGGCATAGACGGCAAAATTGAACCCGATTTAACCCAACTGCAACAATCGGTGCGGCAACTGGGTGCGGCGATTTTACCTGCACCGCAAATCCAGCAGCTTTATGACAATCCGCAACAATATTTTGCCGAACGTGCCGAAGCGGCTGCCAATCCATTTGCAGGCAGCCTGCTTTCTTTGGAGCAAGACTGGCTGGGATTTTCGCGCTTTATATTAGAAAAACAAGGCAATAGCCAGCTTCGTTGGCACAGCGAACACGCCATGCTCTATACCGAAGCAGAAGGCAAAACATGGGTGTGGCTACGCGCTCGTTTGCCGCAAACCGCGCCCAATGTGGGTTTGTTGGACTTGTGGCGCAGTAGCAAAACGCAGGCACAAGCGCAGTCTTACACGCTGTTGGCAACAGGTGGCGCATTGTTCGCTGCCGATGCCAAGCAAAACGCCGAACGCGAAAGCAGCATCATGTCGGCAATCGGGCTTACGCTGACTTTTGCCTTGCTGCTGGCGGTGTTTCGCTCGTGGCGCGTGTTGTGGTTGGCGTTGCCGTTGGGCGTGGGCGTGTTGAGTGGCTTAACCGCTTCGTTGCTGGTGTTTGGCGAAATTCACGCGCTTACGTTGGTGGTTGGCACAAGTTTGGTAGGCGTGTTGGTAGATTTTCCGTTGCATTGGCTGGCTTCGTCTTTGTTTGCCAAGCAGCCTGCACTTGCATGGCACGGTGCGCTCACAATGCGCCGTTTGCTGCCCAGTTTTTGGATTAGCTTGCTGATTACGGTATTGGGCTATTTATTACTCTGGTTCACGCCTCTGCCTGTGTTGCGCCAAACTGCGATTTTCTCTGCTGCTGCCTTGCTTGGTGCGTTTGCCGCTACGGTTTTGTTTTTGCCGATTTTATTACGCGCTTATCAAGCCAAAACCACTTTGTTTTCGCATGGCATGACCGCGTTGGCAGGGGCAATTCAGTCGCATCGTTGGCAATACATTTTGGCGGCGATTTGGCTGACGTGTGCGGCAGGCGTAACCCAAACCCAATGGCAAGACGACATTCGTCAATGGGCAAGTATGCGCCCCGATTTGCTTGCCTATGCCCAACAAATCGCCCAAATCAGCGGCATGGGCGCAGGACAAACGGTGTTGATTACCGCCACTTCGCCCGATGATTTATTGCAACAAAGTCAGCAAGTAGAACACGCATTGCAGCAAGCCCATATTGCCCAAGTGCAATCGCTTAACCAATGGATTTTGCCTGTTGCAGAACAAAAACGGCTCAAACAACGGCTCGCCGAGCTTGCCAAGCAGCCTGCACTATTTGCGCCATTGGTGGACTTGGGCATACCTGCCGAAATAGTGCAGGCTGCTTTGAATCAAGCCGCGCAAACCCCAGTTCAACCGCTTGTCAGCAGTTTAAACGCACCACAAGCCGAAGCCTTTCGTTCGCTGTATTTGGGCGAAATAGATGGCAAATGGGTGGGCTTGGCACGATTATCCAGTGTACGCGGCAATGTGCAGGCTGCTTTGCCGCCCAGTGCAACTTTGTTAGACAAACGCATTCACTTAAACGAACAATTTACCGCCACACGCAATCAAGCTGCATGGCTCAAAATTGGCTCGTTTGTGTTGGCTTGGGGCGTGTTGTGTTGGCTATTTGGCGCACGACGCGGCAGCTTGATTTTAGCTGTTCCCTTGCTTGCTGTAGCTGGAACAGTGGGCATATTGGGTTGGCTGAACATGGCGATTGGTCTATTCCCAATGTTTGGTTTATTGCTGGCTTCGGCGATTGGCGTAGATTATGCCGTGTATGTACTCAACGCGCCCGAATCGTTATCTGCCCGATTGGCAGGCATCACACTTGCCGCCTTGACCACCGAAATTTCGTTCGCGCTATTGGCATGGAGCAGCACCCCAGCCGTTGCCGCATTTGGGATAAGTGTATCGGTGGGTGTGTTGCTGAATTGGTTGGGTGGTGTATGTTTGCTGCGCGTGTATAGTGGATTCCATTCAAATTAGGACAAGGCGACAACGACCGCCGTGTGCAAGTAGCACATAAGTGCGTTGGCAACGCGGTACTAGTTTGAATGGAATTGACTATAAAACAATAAAATTCGTAGGGTTGATACACATAGACGACCGCCAGCCAAAATCGTATGATAATTTGAAATAGGCAAACCACTTGCATAAAAAGGACATCTCATGAAAACAGAACAAACCGACATCGCCATTATTGGCGCAGGCCCATCGGGCGCAGTTGCCGCCGCTTTGCTACACAAACAAGGCTTGCGTGTGCGCGTGGTAGAAAAACAGCACTTTCCACGTTTTGTGATTGGCGAAAGCCTATTGCCACATTGCATGGAATTTATTGAAGAAGCAGGATTTTTACCCGCCGTGCAAGCCGAATCATCGTTCCAATTCAAAAACGGCGCAGCATTCACATGGGGCAATCGCTACACCGAAATTGACTTCACCGACAAATTCACCGCAGGACATGGCACAACCTTCCAAGTGCGCCGTGCCGTGTTTGACCAAATCTTAATCAACGAAGCCACCAAACAAGGCGTGGACGTGCGATTTGGCGAAACCGTAACCGCATTCAATCCCGACACGTCCGAATTGACTATTGAAACCGAAAAAGGCGAAACCTATGTTTTACAAAGCCAATTTGTATTGGACGCAAGCGGCTATGGACGCGTATTGCCGCGTTTGTTGGACTTGGAAACGCCATCGCACTTACCCATGCGCGAAGCCCATTTCACCCACATTGACGACAACATTTCCGCGCCCGATTTTGACCGCAACAAAATTTTGATTTCCACTCACCCGACTCATCGCGATGTGTGGCTGTGGCTGATTCCATTTGGCGACAATCGCTGCTCCATTGGCGTAGTGGGCTTGCCAGAACGCTTTGCTGGCTTGGGCGATTCCGAGCAAATTTTGAAAACTTTTGCGCTACAAGTCCCCATGTTGGCACGCATTTTGGCAAACGCAAATTGGGACAACGAATTTCCATTCCGTCAAATCAAAGGCTATTCAGCAAACGTTAAAGTCTTGTATAGCAAGCATTTCGCGCTATTGGGCAACGCTGCCGAATTTCTTGACCCCGTGTTCTCATCGGGCGTAACCATTGCCATGCACTCGGCAAAATTAGCCGCTGATTTGTTGATTAAACAACACCAAGGACAAAGCGTAGATTGGCAAAGCGAATTTGCCGAACCGCTGATGATTGGCGTGAACGCTTTCCGCACCTATGTAAATGGCTGGTACGATTACAGCTTCCAAGACGTGATTTATGCCGACAACCGCTCACCCGACATCACACGCATGATTAGCGCGATTTTGGCTGGCTATGCTTGGGATACCAACAATCCGTATGTAGAAAAATCTGACCGCCGTTTGAATGCACTGGCACAAACCGTTGGCGCGGCGCAATATCGTTAATTGAGAATTGAGTACAAAAAGCAGCCTGCACATTCTTTGCACAAAAAGTGCAGGCTGCTTTTATTGTTTTTATGCAAAAATTCATTCTATTACGCGGACACGAAGGTTCGGGCAAATCCACGTTCGCGCAACAAAAAATCGCCGAATTTCAGCGCGATTTTCCCAATGCCCACATTGTTCACATAGACAACGATTTAGTCTTAACCGATACCAACGGACACTATCATTTTGATTTTGAACGATTTGCCCAAGCACATCGCGACAATATGGCGCGCCAACAAGCTGCTTTGGAACAAGGACAGCGCGAACCCAATCGCCCCATGTTGATTATCAACGCCAATCCCAATCAAAAAAGCAAAACGTGTCAAACGCAAATCCAAGCAGCCTGCACCGCTGGTTTTGTGGTAGAAGTTTATCGTTTGCATAATTTTTTTGATAATATTCATGGCGTTAGTCAAGATGACGTGTTGCGCGGTTATGCTCGGCTGGACAACAATCCTGTACAAGGCGAAATTCATGTGCCTGCAATCCGCCCGATGTCGCCCGAACAAGGTGCAAGATTGGCGAATTTGCGATAAAGTGCAGGCTGCTTTTTGTTGAAAGGAAAACCATGTTAGCCAAACGAATCATTCCCTGTTTAGACGTTGACAACGGTCGCGTGGTCAAAGGCGTGAACTTCTTGGGTTTGCGCGATGCAGGTAATCCTGTTGATGTCGCCAAACGCTACAACGACGAAGGCGCAGACGAAATCACGTTTTTGGACATCACCGCCAGCAGCGACAACCGCGACACGATTTTGCACGTGATTGAAGAAGTCGCCAGCCAAGTGTTTATTCCGCTCACGGTGGGCGGTGGCGTACGCAGCGTGGCGGACATTCGCCGTTTGTTGAATGCAGGCGCGGACAAAGTCAGCATCAACATCGCTGCCGTTACCAACCCTGATTTGGTCAGCGAAGCCAGCGCGTTTTTTGGTTCGCAAGCGATTGTGGTGGCGATTGATGCCAAAGCCATTAACGCCGACAACACGCTCTGGGACGTGTTCACCCACGGCGGTCGCAAAGACACAGGTTTGGACGCGGTGGCGTAGGCGCGCGAAATGCAACAACGTGGCGCAGGCGAAATTTTGCTGACCAGCATGGACAGAGACGGCACAAAAATTGGCTTTAACCTGCCTTTAACTCGGGCGATTTCCGATGCGGTGGATATTCCCGTTATCGCATCGGGTGGCGTGGGCAATGTGCAGCATTTGGTGGACGGCGTATTGCAGGGCAAAGCCGATGCGGTGCTGGCGGCGAGCATTTTCCATTTTGGCGAAGTCAGCATTCGTGAAGCGAAATTGGCGATGCAAGTGGCTGGGATTGAAGTGCGTTTGTGATATAAAAAGCAGCTCGAACTTTGAATCAACCAAAAGTGCAGGCTGCTTTTTTTTGCCTAAATCACAAAAAATGCTTGGTTAAAATCAGTAAAGATAATACAATACCCATTCCTTTTTTTATCACAAAATAACAATAATGGAGTGTTTATGACAACCGCCAAAGGACAATTATTGCAAGACCCTTTCTTGAACGCTTTACGCAAGGAACACGTCCCTGTTTCTATCTACTTGGTAAACGGCATTAAATTGCAAGGACAAGTGGAATCGTTTGACCAATACGTTGTGTTGCTGCGTAATACATCGGTAACGCAAATGGTGTACAAACACGCGATTTCTACCATTGTGCCAGCACGAGCGGTTAGCCTGCAACAAGACGGCAAACCTGTTATGACACGCACTTTGCAACAAGTGGAAACGATTGCACCAACCGAAGCGGAATAATTTCTCACAAATCAAAACCCCTTAATCAGCACGATTAAGGGGTTTTGATTATGGTTTAAGCAGTCTGCACAATCTGTAACGGCACGTCCGACAAAGCCGACCACAAAGCGTGTGTATGCGCCACATGACCGCCCTGCTCTGTACAAACCAAAGCAGCCTGCACCACATCATCTTCGGTGTAGCCATTCAATCGCAAGAAGTTTAGCGCGTTTTGCAAAGGCGGTAATGTGGGGTTGTATGCTGCGTTTTCTGCATAGCCGCCTGCAAAAATCTCGCCGTTTGAGCATTGCAACGCCACGCCTGCATAAGCATGTGAATAAGGCGCGTGGCTGCAATTTGCCGCGTCCAAAGCAGCCTGCACCAATGGCGTGGCAGTGTCATCAACAGACAAAGTTAAACCTTGATTTTGTTTATCCAACAAACGCTCTGGAATATCTAAATCTTTGGGGCTGAAACTGTCGGGCAAGTAATCGTGCAGGCGATTGTCGCGACTGTGTGGCAAGTGAATCAACAAGTTTTCCGCGCCACGCAATTCGTTCAAAAATTGGCGACAATGTCCGCATGGCGTGTAGTTAACCACAATGTGCGCGATTTGGGTTGCACCACGCGCCCAAGCATGTGAAATCGCGCTTTGTTCGGCGTGAACCGTTTGCGCCATTGCCGCGCCAGCACATTCTTGATTCGCACCCAAATAAAAATTACCGTCCACATCAATCGCGATGGCACCAACCTTAAATTGCGATACAGGCACAACCGCACATTCGGCTGCTTGTGACAATAAAGATAGCGCAAAATCAATTATATCCGCCGCATTGCTTTGTTTGGCTAATTCTGCCACTTGGGCAGATGTGTAAAATGTTTGCATATCTGATTATCCTTAGGGGTATAATGGTCGTTAACACGGAATTTTGCTTATTTTAACTCAATTTTTCAGGAGAAAGAACCATGTCATTCATTAATAGTTTATTAGGTATGGCAGCATTGATTGCCATTGCCATTGCGCTTTCTAAACATCGCAAAGCGATTAAGCTGCGAACGGTTGTAACCGCTTTTGCGATTCAATTTTGTTTGGGTGCATTCATCTTGTATGTTGATGCGGGACGTGCATTGTTGCAAAAATTGTCCGATGGCGTGCAACTGGTTTTGAATTACGGTAACAAGGGTTCGGCATTTTTATTTGGCGGATTGGTTGATGGCAAAATGTTTGAATTATTTGGCGGTGGCGGTTTCGTATTTGCATTCCGTGTATTGCCGATGATTATTTTCTTTTCTGCCTTGATTTCGGTGCTGTATTACGTTGGCGTGATGGGCTGGGTGGTACGCATTTTGGGCGGTGCATTGCAAAAAGCATTGGGTACATCTCGCGCAGAATCCATGTCTGCTGCTGCCAATATTTTTGTGGGACAAACCGAAGCCCCATTGGTGGTTAAACCGTTTATTAGCAAAATGACTACGTCTGAATTGTTTGCTGTAATGACAGGCGGTTTGGCGAGTATTGCAGGTTCGGTATTGGGTGGCTATGCACAAATGGGCGTACCTTTACCTTATTTGATTGCCGCATCGTTTATGGCAGCCCCAGGCGGTTTACTGTTTGCCAAATTGATCATTCCAGAAACCCAAACCCCACAAGATAACCCAAATGTAAAACTGAGCTTCACGGCAGAAGGCGAAACACCGCCAACCAACGTGATTGACGCAGCCGCAGCAGGCGCATCAACAGGTTTACAAATTGCCTTGAACGTGGGTGCGATGTTGGTGGCTTTTGTGGGCATTATCGCCTTGCTGAACGGCATGGTGGGTGGCATTGGTAGCATTTTTGGCGTAGAAAATTTATCGTTGGAACAAATCTTGGGTTGGTTGTTTGCCCCATTGGCTTGGTTAATTGGCGCACCTTGGGCAGATGCACAAGCAGCAGGTTCGTTCATCGGACAAAAACTGGTTGTCAATGAATTCGTTGCCTACACCAATTTTATTGAATATACCAAAGATGCAACACACGCAGCATTGTCTGCCAAAACCCAAGCGATTGTTTCTTTTGCATTGTGCGGTTTTGCCAATTTTAGTTCGATTGCAATTTTGGTAGGTGGCTTGTCAATTATGGCACCGAACCGCCGTGGCGACATTGCACGTTTGGGCATTTATGCGCTGATTGCAGGCACGTTATCTAACTTGATGAGTGCGACTATTGCAGGCTTATTTATCGGCTTAATTGGCGGTATGTAATCATCACTCAAAAGCAGCCTGCACTGTAAAAATGCAGGCTGCTTTAATTTTACTTTTTAGGAGAAAGTATTATGCTAACCAATCAACAAATTATTGGCTTAATTGATTTAACCACTTTGAACGACACCGACACCCACGAAATCGTGGCGGTGTTGTGCGATAAAGCGCAAACAGCGCAAGGCAATGTGGCAGCGGTGTGCGTGTATCCACAATTTGTCACAACGGCAAAAAACAAATTGCCAGCTAGCATCGGTTTGGCAACCGTAGTCAATTTCCCAAGTGGTGCGGAAGACGAAAGCCAAGTATTAGCGCAAACTCGCCAAGCCATTGCCGATGGCGCAAACGAAATTGACTTGGTGTTCCCATACCACGAATTTCAAGCAGGCAACACGGCATACGCGCAATCTTTGACCGAGCAAGTGGCGCAAATCTGCCGCGACAATCAAGCCAAATTGAAAGTGATTTTGGAAACAGGCGTATTGTCTGCCGATGAAATCCACGGTGCAGCCAAAATCGCGATTGCAGCAGGCGCAGACTTTTTGAAAACATCAACAGGCAAAATCAGCGTGGGCGCAACACCAGAAGCAGCAGCGATTTTGTTGGCGGAAATCAAAGCCAGTGGCAAACCAGTTGGCATTAAATTGTCAGGCGGCGTGCGTGAATTAGCAGCAGCACAAGGCTATGTACAACAAGGTATTGATGCGTTTGGCGAAAGCTGGGTTAAAGCAGAAAACTTCCGTATTGGCGCATCGGGTTTATTGGATACGCTGTTGAAATAAGGTAAACAAATATAGTGGATTAAATTTAGATTAGGACAAGGCGACAACGACTGCCGTGTACAACCTAGTACATAAGGGAGTTGGCAACGCTGTACTAATCTAAATTTATAGTGAAATGAAATCGCAATAGGACGGTGTTGCCAACGCCCTTATGTATTATTCATACACGGCGGACGTTATCGCCTTGTCCTATTTTTATTTCATTTCACTATAATTCACTATAAAAAAGCAGCCTGCACTTTGTTGGTAAAGTGCAGGCTGCTTTTTTGTGTGTTTATTACAAACTACCGTAAGAATGCAATCCCGTCAAAAACATATTCACGCCCACAAAGGCAAACGCGGTAATGAACAAGCCAATAACTGCCCACCATGCCAGCACTTTGCCGCGCCAGCCAGCCACCAAGCGCATGTGCAGCCAAATCGCATAATTAAGCCACACAATAAACGCCCACGTTTCTTTTGGGTCCCAGCTCCAATATCTGCCCCACGCATCGGCTGCCCACAACGCGCCTAAAATCGTGGCAATGGTAAAAAACAAAAATCCGACCGCAATCGCTTTGTACATCGCTTCTTCGATTTGCGCTGCATCGGGGAAGAATTTGCTGCCACGCAACGCCAGCAGTTCTGCAAAACCAAATGCCGCTGCCATGCAAAACGCGCCATAGCCAATAAAGTTGGCTGGAACGTGAATTTTCATCCACCAAGATTGCAACGCAGGAATCAGTGGTTGAATTTCGTGTGCGCCGCGTTCCATGCTATACCACAAAGTAAACGCCACCAAGCCGCACATCAGCGTGTACACAAACACGCCCAGTTTTTGCATGGCGAATTTGCGTTCATAATACAAATACATCAAACCTGTAATCACCATAAACAAAATAAATACTTCATACAGATTCGACACAGGAATATGTCCAGCATCGGGGCGCAACAAATAGCTTTCGTGCCAGCGCACCAGCAAGCCGACAAAACCTGCAAACGCCGCTGCCCAAGCCAAACCCGATGCCATGCCCAATAAAGTGTTTGGGTTGGACGAATGTGCAGGCTGCTTTTTCTCGTTTTTCCATGCCACCAGCGTTCCCAGCGCATATGACACAAATGCCAGCACGGTCAAAGCTGCTTGCCACATAATTGCCGATTGGCTGCTCAATAAATAGTGCAATAAAAATTTGCCGCCCTGTTCTTTGGCGTTGTTGATGTCGCCTGCATACAAGCCAACCGCCATATACCCAACCAGCACACTGCCCAAAATAAACCAGCGCATCGGCTTGAAAAACCAGTCCAAACCTATGGCAATGGCGGCACTCGTCCACAAAATAGCGGTTTCATACACGTCCATGTGGTGCGGCATTTTGATGTGTACCAAAACGGCAATCGTCATCATGGCGGCGGCAAACAGCCAGTCTGCCAGCGATAAATTTTTGATAAAGGATTTTTCGCGCAACAAATCATGCTGCGGTAAACGTGAATTATCGGAGGTGTTGGTTTGCGTTGTTGTGTGTTCACTCATTGGATTATCTTCACATAAAAATATGGCGCGATTTTAACTCAAATTGAAAATTTAGGGTTGTAGGCAACATAAATATTCCGCGTAAAAAAGCCATCAAAAACACTGAATTTTTGATGACTTTTTTCTGTTTGATTGAATTGTGCGGCTCAAAAAAGCAGCCTGCACATTGTTTACGAACGCTCGCACAAATCGTTTGCCAGCGTTTCCAAATCCGCCAAACGCTGTGGAAATTCCTTGTTCAAATCGCGTTCGTTGCGGCTGGACGACATCGCAAAACGCATTTTGTTGGATTCAAACAGCAGCCAAGCGCGTTTTTCTCGGACGTAAAACATAAACACCACGCCCAACACCAAAAACAGCGAACCCAAGTAAACCAAAGTCGCGCCTGGCGATTTGGTCATTTGCAAGCCCGACATATTCACTTGTTTGAACGTTTCGAGCTGCAACAAAATCGGCGAATTAAATCGAGTCAAAGCCGTGTAGCCGTCCAAGCTGTTCAAAATAAATTGGTTACGCGCATCGCCTGCTGCCATCATCGGCAAACCTGCATCGGTCAATGCCTGCTCCAACGCGATATTCATTGCACCATACAAAATCTGATACATGAACTCGCCTGTTTTTTGCTGTTCCGCTTCGGGAACAGTCTGCTTAATATGCTCGTTAATCGCAATGTAGCCACCTTCGGCAAATTGGCGCAACAAGTTTTCTACTGCCAATTTAAATTGCGGACGCATCGCTTCGTTTATGCCCAAAATGGCTTTTTCAACCACTTGGGCGCGTTTTTCGGGCTGCAACAAGGTATCGCGCAATGCCATAAAACTGTCGATTTTGCCTTTTTCATCGGCAGGAATCATCAGCCAACGATACGGGTCATTCACATTCGAACGCTCACCTGTGGCAAAAAACAACGCACCTTCGCGCTGCAACGGCAGCATATAGCTCACATATTCGTGCGCCTGCCCTGCACTATCGCGCAATTTATAGGTAATGGTTGGCCCAACATTTTGGAAACGTTTTTCCTGATTCACGCTGCGAATATCGTGAAGTTTATTGTCGGATTGCTTGTCGTTGTCGTGCAAATTTTCCACATTGAACACGCGCAACTCACCAAATTCCAATTGATACGTGCCTGATTTACCCAAATCCAACGGAAATTGACGTTGCGACACGGCTTTTAAATCCGCAGGTTTGCCCACGCCACGCAAATTCCAGCTTTTTAGCCCAATATCCGAACCGCCATCGCCATAACTAGACTGATAAATGGTCACGCCATTGATGGTTAAAGGGTGGTTCACGCGAATGGTTTTTTCGATGCGCTCGCCTGTTTTTTTGTCGGTTACAACAATATCGCTGGCGAAATCTTTGGGCATGCCTGTGTTATAAAAATTAATGTGGAATTTTTTTAATTCCAGCGTAAACGGTAATTTTTGCAGCAATAAGCCCTTGTTGGCATTCAAAAAAGTTTGGTCGATGGTTTGACCTTCAATCACTTCGGCATTGCCACGATACGACAAATTGTGTTCGCTCAACGTGCTTTCGGGTTTGAAATCACGCGCAAAAACGCTGTTGGTGTCTGGCACAAGCTGCCCTGTGAGCATGCCCAGTTTGAGTAACAAATTGCTGTCAATCAATCCGCCCAAACAAATCACAATCAACGCAACGTGGGCAAAAATATAACCCCATTTGTTCATTACGCCTTTTTTGGCTGCCAAAATCACGCTGCCGTCTTCGCGTTGTTCCAACTTGGTTTTAAACCCTTGAATTTCTAGATATTTTTTGGCGATTTCAGGTTGCAGGCTGCTTGATAATTCTGCTGTGTGCTTCATGTGCGCCAGCGATTTGGCGGTCGCGTTCAGGCGAAACGATTTCATGTCGCGCAGATATTGCGGTGTGTTGCGCCACACGCACAAGCCTGTGCTCAACACCAAAAAAATCATAATCAGCACAAACCACGATGACGCATACACATCATACAAGCCCAAAAAACCGAAAATTTCTGCCCAAAATGGCCCAAATTGCACCACATAATTTTGTGCAGACTGGTTTTGTTGTACCACCGTGCCAATAATGGACGCAATCGCCAAAATGGTCAGCAACGCCACCGCAAAACGCATCGAGCTAATAAAAGCAAACCACGGACGGCGAATAAAAGGAATTTTTTGTGAAGGATTGGGTTTGGTTTGAGACATAACTTTTAACTACATAAATATAAGCAGCCTGCAAAAAAAATGTGCAGGCTGCTTGTTTAGATTAATGACGACATTTTGCACAAATGCCTGTTAGCACCACATGTTCTTCGTTCATGGCAAAACCTGCTTGTTGAGCCGCTTCGCGTAAAGCCTGCCATTCGCGATTGAGACTTTGCTCATCAACCGAGCCGCATTCGGTGCAAACCAAAATAAAGCTACTTTGATGCTGGGCATGGTCGGCATCGCAATGTCCACCGCATTCGTGCCGCGCGTGGCTGCACAACACATAGCCATTGACCGCAGGAATTTTGTGCAACACGCCCTGCTCTGCCCAAAAGTCCAAAGCACGATACGCTGTTGGCGGTGCAACCACACTGCTGCTTTCGCGCTGCATTTGCGCCAAAATCGTGTATGCCTTAATCACGCCATCTAGCTGCAACACCATGTCCAAAACTTGCTCGCGCAATGGGGTGACCTGTGCGCCAGCACGGCGACATTGCATCAAAATATTGTCTTTTACGCTACTCATGTTTACCCTGTTCGCTAAAAAGTGCAGGCTGCTTTATTGGTGATTTTTGATAAACGAAACACCAGCCAATTGCGAAGTCATTACCGCACGCGCCACCGCTTCCAAAGCCTGTGGTCGCACAAAATTACGGCGATATGCCAACACCACGCGGCGGTTCGGTGCAGGCTGCTCGAATGGCACAATCGAAAACAGCATGTGGTCGTTGTCGGTAATCGCGGTGGACGGCAACACGCTAATGCCCAATCCGCTTGCCACCATGTGACGAATCGTGTTCAACGAACTGCCCTGCAAAGTATTGACCAAACCTGCAATGCGTTGTTTGGCAGCCAACTCGGTACACGAACCCAAAACTTGGTCGCGCATACAATTGCCTTCGGTTAGCAGCAACACATCTTCTTCTACCAAATCTGCCGTGGATACCGAATCCAATTCTTCAAAGCGATGCCCTTTTGGCACAATCACAAAAAAGGCTTCATCATACAGCGGAATCGTCTCGATACCTGTTTCCACATAAGGTTCAGCCACCACAATCGCGTCCAATTCGCCTCGTTTGAGCGATTCGGTGAGCAGGGCGGTGTGATTTTCTTCCAAAAACAAGGGCATTTTCGGCGCGATTTGACGCATCGACAAAATCAATTTGGGCAATAAATACGGCGCAACCGTAAAAATCAAGCCCAATTTAAACGAGCCTTCCAATTGATTTTGTTCCGCATTGGCTAAATGCCGAATGATTTCGGTTTCTTCCAACACCCGTCTGGCTTGCAACACAATGCGTTCGCCCGATGCCGTTGTCAGCACCTCGTTGCTGCTGCGGTCAAACAACGGCAAGCCCAATTCTTCTTCCAGCTTTTTAATCGCAATCGACAAAGTTGGCTGACTCACATGACAACGCTGCGCTGCACGTCCAAAGTGCTTTTCCTGTGCCACAGCCACAATATAGCGCAACTCTGTCAAAGTCATGCTGCTGCTTCCTTATTTTCGACTTCGATTGCAGGCTGCTCTTTGTTTTCTGGCAAGGTAATGTTCAAGGCAAGCATATCCACGCCGTCTTGTTTTTCATGCGAAATATTGATGTCTTGCAACTCAATTTTCACATATTTAGACAACACTTCCAGCAGCTCTCTTTGCAAGGTTGGCAAATAATCGGGCGTTGCATTTTCCGCATCGCGATTGGCACGCTCTTGTGCAATGATGATTTGCAAGCGGTCACGCGCCACCGAAGCCGTTTTAGGCTTTTTGCCCAACAGTCTGTCCAATAAAGACATGGCTTACCCTCCAAACAATTTTTGGAAGAAACCTTTTTTCTCGGCTTCCAAGAAACGAATTTCGCGGTTTTCGCCCAACAAACGCGCCACCACGTCTTGATACGCCTGCGCCGCAATCGCATCGGTTTGATGAATCACAGGCGAGCCAGAGTTAGACGCTTGCAACACGTTTTGCGATTCAGGAATCACACCAATCAAAGGAATGCGCAAAATGTCTTGAATATCTTGTACCGACAGCATTTCGCCTTTTTCCACACGTTCAGGCGAATAGCGCGTAATCAACAAATGCTCTTTGACGCTTTGACCCATTTCCGCTTTCAAAGACTTGCTTTGCAAAATGCCCAAAATGCGGTCAGAGTCGCGCACGCTAGACACTTCTGGGTTGGTGGTAACAATCGCTTCATCAGCAAAATACAACGCCATCAACGCGCCTGTTTCAATGCCAGCTGGCGAATCGCACACAATAAAATCAAAGCCCATTTCGCTCAAACCATTCAACACCTGTCCTACGCCTTCTTTGGTTAAAGCGTCTTTATCGCGCGTTTGCGATGCAGGCAAAATAAACAATTTGTCGCAATGTTTGTCTTTGATTAAGGCTTGATTCAAGCTCGCTTCGTTTTGAATCACGTTTACCAAGTCATACACCACGCGGCGTTCGCAACCCATAATCAAATCCAAGTTACGCAAACCCACGTCAAAGTCAATCACACACGTTTTCAAACCGCGCAACGCCAAACCCGTTGCAATGCTGGCAGAAGTCGTGGTTTTGCCCACACCACCTTTGCCCGAAGTTACTACCAAAATTTTTGCCATTTTGTACCCTTGTTCCTTTTAAATTAAAAAATCACGCAAACCGCCCAAAAGCAGCCTGCACCTTTTGTTGATACCTTATTTCGCTACAATCGCCGCCACCGATAAACGGTCATCGTCTTGCAGCTCAATTTTCACCGCCTGTTTATGCAAATGGTCGGGCAAATCCTGTTCAAACACCCGATAAATACCCGCAATAGACACCAATTCCGCCTGCATAGACTGCATAAAAATTCTTACCGATTTATCGCCCGACTCGCCCGCCAACGCACGTCCACGCATCGGCGCGTACACATGAATATTGCCGTCTGCAATAATTTCCGCCCCCTCGCTAACCATGCCCAGCACAATCAAATCCGCCTGCTTGGCATACACTTGCTGCCCCGTGCGAACAGGCGTGGTTACCACTACGGTTGGTCGTGCCGTTAATTCCAATTCGGGCGCAGGTTCAGGTTCGGCTTCATTGTTTTGGGCGACTTCGTTTTCTGTATTTTCTAAATCCGAAGCAGCCTGCACATTTTCCGTATCCGCTTCGTTTTCGTTTTCGGTTGATGTTGTATCCTGCGCTGCATCGTTTGCTTCATTGTCTGCATGACTCAAATCGCCCGATGCAGGCTGCTTTTCCGCCTGATGCACAAAACACAAACCAGCCGTTTTCGCCTTATCCGCCCAATCGCCCGATGCGTGTCGCAACGCCACCACGCGCAAACCCTGTTTGGCAAACAAAGCCAAAACCGCCACCAAATCCAAATTTTCCCAATCGCCGTTACCCAAATCCAACACAAAAGGCAAAGCCGCCAACGACTGATATTTTTCCTGTTTTTGCTGCAAATATTGCTCAATTTGCGTCAAATCATCACTTTGCAAGCATAAAGAAAACGCCTCCAAACGAGACGATTTCACTTCAAACACACGTTCCATGTTGTACGATTGTTTTATTCAATTAAACGCGCGATTTTACCCTTGTTTGGCTATTTATTCAACTGAGCAGCAAGATCAAGATATAGTGGATTAAATTTAGATTAGGACAAGGCGACAACGACCGCCGTGTACAGCTAGTACATAAGGGAGTTGGCAACGCTGTACTAATCTAAATTTAATTCACTATAAACATTGAATTTTATAAACAAAGACTTTACAATGCGCATTCCCTTTTTAACCACCCTAACGAGAAGATAATATAATGAAAAAAACCCTGTTAAGCACATTAGTGTTGATGACATTAGCCGCTTGTGGCGGTCAAGACAAAACCGCGCAAACGCCTGCCACTCCTACTGCTGGCTCAAGTGTCGCATCAGGCGCAACGGTAACTACCGACTTGCCACAAACCGATACGCTCAACATCTACAACTGGTCAAACTATGTTGATGAAAGCACGGTAGAAGACTTCAAAAACGCCAACAACCTAAACTTGACCTACGACCTGTATGAAAACAACGAAACCCTAGAAGCCAAAATGCTCACGGGTAAATCTGGCTACGACTTGGGTGTTCCAGGTATTGCGTTCTTGCCACGCCAAATTCAGGCGGGTGCTTATCAGAAAATCAATCGCGATTTGATTCCTAACTACAAAAACATTGACCCAGCTTTGTTAAAATTGCTGGAACAAGCTGACCCAGGTAATCAATACGCCGTGCCATACTTCTCTGGCGCAAACACTTTGGCAATTACCGCCAAAGGCAAAGAAATTTTGGGCGGACAACTGCCCGAAAACGGTTGGGACTTGTTGTTCAAACCTGAATACACCAATAAATTAAAAGCCTGCGGCATCGCCTTATGGGACACGCCTAGCGAAATGTTCCCAATCGTGTTGAACTACATTGGCAAAGACCCGCGCGGCACAAGCGCGGCGGATATTGACGCAGCAGCAGCCGTGTTGCAAGCGATTCGCCCAGACATCAAACGTTTTAGCGCATCTTACATTGACGAATTGGCTCGCGGCGACATCTGCTTGGTAGCGGGCAATGGCGGCGATTTGAACATGGCAAAAGCCCGTTCGGAAGAAGTCAAAAACAATGTAGGCATCGAAGTCTTAACGCCAAAAGGCATGGGCTTCTGGGTAGAATCTTGGGTGATTCCTGCCGATGCGAAAAACGTTTTAAACGCGCATAAATACATCAACTACACGCTAGACCCTGAAATTGCAGCGAAAAACGGTGCTGCGGTTACATTCGCGCCAGCCAGCTTGCCTGCTCGCGAAAAAATGGACGCTGCGTTGGTGGCAACTCGCTCTATTTTCCCAACGGCTGATGACATGGCAAACGGTTTCGTAATGCCGCAAATGTCAGACGAAGCGAAAAAACAAACCACAACTTTGTGGCAAAAATTGAAAGTCGGTAATTAAGTCGGCATAACGCAAAGCAGCCTGCACTTTTTGAGATTTCAAAGTGCAGGCTGCTTTTTGCTGATATTTTTAGCGCGAAATCGGTTATAATTGTAGCCATTTTTCCAACCATTTTTATTCCATAAAATGACACAAAAAATCCAATCCGTAAAAGGCATGAACGACCTTTTACCCGTAGAACAAAAAGATTTCAAACTCACCGCCGCTTACTGGCAAGCCTTTGAAAATCAAATTCAAAAATGGACGCGCAAATTTGGTTACAGCCAAATCCGCACGCCGATTGTGGAGCAAACAGGCTTATTCGTGCGCTCAATCGGCGAAGAAACAGACGTAATCGGCAAAGAAATGTACACGTTTTCCGACAGCAACGACACATTGAGCTTGACCTTACGTCCCGAAGGCACGGCAAGCTGTTTACGCGCCGTGGTGGAACACAATCTGCTGCACGATGCACCGCGCAAATTGTGGTACATGGGCGCAATGTTCCGCCGCGAACGTCCACAAAAAGGACGTTACCGCCAATTTCATCAAGTCGGCATTGAAGCATTGGGTTTTGCGGATGCGGACATTGACGCGGAAATCATCGCGATGTGTGCCGATTTGTGGCGCGAATTGGGCATTTTGGAACATCTCACGTTGGAATTGAACAGCTTGGGCAACCGCGAAGAACGCGCCGCGCATCGTGCTGCTTTGGTTGAATATTTTTCGCAATACACGGATAAATTGAGCGATGAAGAGAAAGTTCGTTTAGAGAAAAATCCGTTGCGTTTACTAGACACGAAAAATCCTGATTTGCAAGAAATTTGTAACAATGCACCGCGTTTGGTTGATTTTTTGGGCGAAGATTCACAAAAACATTATCAAACGGTTAAATCGTTGTTGGATGGTTTGGGTATTCAATACGTTGAAAATCCGCGTTTGGTGCGTGGTTTGGATTATTACAATCAGACGGTTTTTGAGTGGACAACGGACAAATTGGGCGCACAGGCAACGGTTTGCGGTGGTGGTCGTTACGATGGTTTGATTGAAGAATTGGGCGGCAAACCTGCGGCTTCTATCGGTTTTGCGATGGGGATTGAGCGTTTGTTGCTGTTGGTGCGCGATTATGGCAGCCTGCAAGTGTCTGACGCACCTGATGTTTTTGTGATGCAGCAAGGCGATGGCGCGACTTTGGCGGCGATGAAATTGGCACAAAATTTACGCGAAAATGGTTTCAATGTGGCGCAATTTTCAGGCAGCACGAAATTGAAAAATCAGTTTAAACGTGCTGACCAATCGGGTGCACGTTTTGGCTTGATTATCGCGGAAAGCGAAGCCGCAGAAAATACGGTAACAATCAAAGATTTGCGTGGCGAAAATGGTCAAATTACTGTGCCAGCCGCGCAGATGATTTCACAGATTAAAGAATGGAGCAAATAATGTCTTCACATCACGAAGAATTACAAGAAATTGAAAATGTTAAACATTATTGGAAAAATGGCGGTAAATGGGTCGTGGCGGCTTTGGTGGCGGCGGCTTTGGGCTATTTGGGTAATGTGATTTATCAGGGGCAGGTTCGCAGCAGCAATGAATCGGCTGCCGCGCAAGCGAGCCAAGTGAAAGGTGATGTGGTGAAATTGGCGGCGTTGCAAAAGGATTACGCAAACAGCACGGCAACGGCGGCGGCGACTTTGGAAACGGCTAAATTTTTGTTTGATAGCGGTAAATTGGACGAAGCGGCGGCGGCGTATCGTTGGGTGTTGGACAATCAGAAAACACCTTTGTTCCAAGCGCAAGCGGCGCAAAATTTGGCTAATGTGTTGTTGCAGCAGAAGAAATTTGATGATGCGTTGGCGGTGTTGAATACGCCTGTTGATGACAGTTTCACGCCGATGTTGAATGAGACGAAAGGCGATGTGTTGGCAGCGCAAGGCAAAACGAAGGAAGCGGCGGACGCTTATAAGTTGGCGTTGGACAAGCTGCCTGAAAATTCGCCAAGCCGTGAATTGGTGCAGTTGAAGGCTGGGCAGTTGTAAGGTTTTCAGGCAGCCTGAACGTTTGGGCTGCCTGAAAAAATAAATATTATGATAATTGCATTATATATTCTTTTATTATTATTTATATTTATGACAATATCTTTTGTCTTTTTAGGTATTGCTAGTTTAAAAGAATTTACTCACATTCCAAATGAAAAAATTGCAGTATTACTGCTTATTTTTATTTTATTTATTGGGCAAATTTTATGCTTATTTTCAAATATTAAATTTGAAATGAAGAAAGAAATATCTCTAACCGTACAAATTATATTATCAGTATTGCTTTATATAAATAGTCTTGCTATTTTATTAAATTTTAAGAATTACTGGAAATATGAAAAGAAAAAATACCATTCATTTAATGAATATATTTGTATCTTTGGTATTATGCAAATTGGTTTAGCAATGACGATTGCTTCCCGTGGAGAGAAAAATATACTTTTCTTGGCATTGTTTTCAAATACTATTGCATTTGTATTCCCAGCGTTAGCATTACACATTTTAGGTAAAAATTCTAAATTTAAATATCGTAGATTGAAATAATCATTTCAGGCAGCCTGAAAAAGTGTGCAGGCTGCCTGAAAATATGTAAACACACTTATTTTTATTAACCGTAGTATGTGCAATTTGCACCTGCTCGCTGCCTGAAAATTGTAGGTCAGGCTGGTAGCCCGACAAATCGCGATAAATTGCCAATGTCGGGCAAGCCTGCCCGACCTACTTTTCAGGCAGCCTGAAACAGAAAGACTAAAACATGAAACCCACAATCGCCCTAGTCGGCAGACCCAATGTAGGAAAATCTACCTTATTCAACCGCTTAACCAAAACCAAAGACGCGCTTGTTCACGATTTACCAGGCTTGACACGCGACCGCCATTACGGACATGCCAAAGTCGGCAGCAAACCGTATCTTGTTGTGGATACAGGCGGTTTTGAGCCAGTTGTGGATAGTGGCATTTTGCATGAAATGGCAAAACAAACGCTGCAAGCCGTTGATGAAGCGGACGCGGTGATTTTTTTGGTAGATGCGCGTACTGGCTTGACGCCGCAGGATAAAATCATCGCCGACCGTTTGCGCCAATCGCCGCGCCCTGTGTTTTTGGCGGTGAATAAAGGCGAAGGCGGTAACCGTCCTGTTTTGGCGGCGGAATTTTACGAATTGGCATTGGGCGAGCCGTATGTGATTTCGGGGGCGCATGGCGACGGCGTGTACTATCTGATTGAAGATGTGCTGGAAAATTTCCCTGATGCGAGTGATGAAGAGCCTGAAAACAAACACCCTGTTTTTGCTGTGATTGGTCGTCCGAATGTCGGCAAATCCACGCTGGTCAATGCGATTTTGGGCGAAGAGCGCGTGATTGCGTTTGATATGGCTGGCACGACGCGCGACAGTATTCACATTGATTTTGAACGCGATAATAAGCCGTTTACGATTATTGATACGGCTGGTGTGCGCCGTCGTGGTAAGGTTGATGAAGCGGTAGAAAAATTCTCTGTAATCAAAGCAATGCAAGCGGTGGAAGCGGCGAATGTGGCTGTTTTGGTGTTGGACGCGCAACAGGATATTGCCGACCAAGACGCGACGATTGCGGGTTTTGCATTGGAAGCTGGGCGTGCGCTCGTGATTGCCGTGAACAAATGGGACGGCATTTCCGATGAACGCCGCGAGCAAGTAAAACGCGATATCGCACGGAAATTGTATTTCCTTGATTTTGCGAAACTTCATTTTATTTCTGCGTTGAAAGAAAAGGGTATTGACGGTTTGTTTGACAGTATTCAGGCTGCCTATAATGCGGCGTTTATCAAAATGCCAACGCCGAAAATCACGCGCGTATTGCAAAGTGCAGTGGAACGCCAACAGCCGCCACGCGCTGGTTTGGTGCGCCCGAAAATGCGTTACGCGCACCAAGGCGGCAGCAATCCGCCTGTGATTGTGATTCACGGCAATTCCTTGCACGCGATTGGCGACAGCTACACGCGCTATCTGACGCAGACGTTCCGTAAGGCGTTTAATTTGCAGGGTACGCCGTTGCGGATTCAATATAATGTGTCGGAAAATCCGTATGATGAAGTGGCGGAACAAACGAAGAATAAACCGTTGCGCCGTGTGTCGTTGAGTAATCGGATTGCAAAACGTGAAAATCGGAAAGATGAAAAAGCGCGGAATAATGGCGGTAAAACAAAAAAACGCCAAGTGAGCGCGAAGAAGTCACATAGTAAATAATCAAAAGCAGCCTGCACTTTTTATCAAACAAAAAGTGCAGGCTGCTTTTTATATGGCTTACTGTTCCGCCATTTGCAACGCCTGTTGAATATCCACCGCCACAATCCGCGAAACGCCTTTTTCTTGCATGGTTACGCCAATCAGTTGCTCCGCCATTTCCATAGTTAAACGATTATGCGAAATGTATAAAAATTGCGTTTGCGCCGACATTTCCTTAACTAAATTGCAAAAACGACTGGTGTTGGCATCATCCAATGGCGCATCAACCTCGTCCAACAAACAAAACGGTGCAGGATTCAAACTAAACAGCGCAAATACCAAACTCATTGCCGTCAAAGCCTTTTCGCCACCACTCAACAAATGAATGGTTGAATTTTTCTTACCAGGTGGACGCGCCATAATAGACACGCCAGCCGTGAGCAAATCATCGTCCGACATTTTCAAACTGGCTTCGCCGCCGCCAAACAGCGTAGGGAAAAAGGTTTGCACCTTTTCATTGACCGCATCAAAAGTTTCTTTGAAGCGCGTTTTAGTTTCGCTGTCAATTTGCGCAATCGCTTCTTCCAGCAAATCAATCGCTGCCTGAACATCGCTGCTTTGGCTGCGGTAATACTCATCACGCTCACGCGCTTCTGCCAATTCCTGCAACGCTGCCAAATTGACCGCGCCCAATGATTGAATGGTCTGCGAAGTTTTGGCAATGTCCTGCGACAGATGATGGGCAGACGGCGCATTTTTTGCCGCCGTTTCCAATTCCGCCAAATCCGCGCCGCGTTCATGTAAATTTTCGTGATAGCGTTTCGCGTTGAGCAATGCTTCTTGCTGTTGCAGCAAAGTATTTTGCGCGGCTGCCTGAAATTGTGGCAACTGCGCCGACAAAGTTTGCTGTTGAGCATACAATTCACGCCCCAATGCTTGCGTTTCCGCTAAACGATTTTGCGCCGCTTTCATTTGGTCTTGCAGCGCGAAATCGTGTTCGCTTAATGTATTTAATTGAATACGTTGCGAATTATCAGGGTTTTCGTCCGCTTCGTCTTGCAACACCAATTCCGTTTGACGTTCCTGCCAATCCAATTTCTGCTGCTCCAACGTCTGAATTTGTTGGCGCAAATTATCCAAACGCTGCTGCTGTTTGTGCAACGCAATTTCCGCCAAACCGTACTGACGATTGGCTTCCAACAACCCTAATTGCGCTTGTTTCAACAAAGTTTGTTGCTGTTGATGGCTGCCTGAAAGCGTTTGATGTTGCAATTCCAATTCATGCGCCGACACCGCCAGCGTTTCAATATCATCGTGCAAACTGTCGCGATTTTGCGCTAATTGGCGGTTATCTTCCGCGATTTGTTGCAATTCACGCGCAATGTGTTCGCGGCGCAACTGCCCTTGATTGGTACGCGCAAACAATTCATTCGCCTTACTTTGCGCTTTCTGAACCTGCGCCGCTAATTGACGATTTTGCGCTTGCACATCACGGTAATAATGTTCAAGCGATTGATTTTCTTCGTAACATTGGTCTAACAGCGTTTGCGCGGCGGCTAATTTTGGCGCGAGTTCCGCCAATTCATTCGCCAAATCATCGTGGCGGCTTTTGTGTTCAATCAGTTGCAGGCTGCTTGACGGCTCAAACAGCACCACGCCAAATTTATCTACAATATGACCTTCGGGCGTGAGCCAAATTTGATGATTTTGCAATTCGCCCTGCTGCGACACCGCGTAAGCCAAATTCGGCGCACACAATACACCGTCCAACCAAAACGCTACGGCTGCCTGAAAATCTTTATGTGTGATTTGAATTTGGTTAATCAATGCTTGCGCTGGCTGAGTTTTCTTGTGCAGGCTGCCTGAATGCGAAATCCACGCTGCCGAACCTTGCGGCAAATCGTTAGCTAAATCATTGTTTTCAGGCAGCAAACGCGATTGTAAACGCTGCGCCAACACCACGCTCAAAGCGTGTTGCCAAGCGGCTGGCGCAACAAGGTGCTGCCACAACACAGGCGCATCGGCAAAATGGGTTTGCCCCCAAAAATCATGTGTAGGTTGATTTTGCAACAATTCCGCCAATGCCCCAAATTGCGCTTGTGCTGTCAAATGTTGCTGAAATAATTGATTAAATTGCGTTTCGGCTGCCTGAAAGCGCGTTTTGGCTTGATTCAGATTATTTTCACTTTCCGCCAAACGCATTTCGCTTTCATCATATTGATTTTGCAATAATTCTGCTTGTTCCTGCACTGCCAACAATTCCGTATCAGGCGGCAAATTCAAAGCAGCCTGCTCATCATTCAGACGCGCCAAACGCGCCGTATTGTTGCTCAATGTGCTGCTGGTGTGTTGCAGTTGCTGTTGTTTCAACGCCAATTCACGTTTAATACGGTTAAATTCATCTTGTTGATTTTGATACGCAAATTGCGTTTCTTGTTGCGATTGTTCCAATTCAGGCAGCCGCGTTTCGTGTTCCGCCACCGCCATTGCCAATTCACTCAACGCCACTTGTTTATCCGCAATATCGCCTTCCAAAATATCGCATTCACTACGGATAATAATTTGTTCTTGTTGAATTTTGTGTAATTGAACTTGTGCTGCTGCCTTATCGCGTTCTATGCGTTGCTGTTGCGATTGTCGGGCGCGTAATTGTTCTTCCAAACGCGCAATTTGTTCGCGCAACAAAGCGTGTTCTTGGTTCAACGCATGATGATGTTGTTGCTGCTCTTGCTCGGTTTGGCGCAACGCATTCAATTTTTCATTTAATTCAATATTTTGCTCTTGTGCTTGTTCTTGTTGATATTTTGCCGCGTAATGCGCTTCGCTCAATTTATCCGCGTCCGCCAAAGCCGTTTGCCATTGCACAAAATCCAAAATATTTTGCAAGCGCGTTAATTTTTCTTGTAGTTGCTGATAATTTTCCGCCGTACCTGCTTGTTTTTCCAGCTTTTCAACTTGTCGCGCCAATTCGGTTTGCAAATCTGCCAAGCGTTGCAAATGTTCGCGCGTGTCTTTTAAGCGCGTTTCCGTTTCGCGGCGGCGTTCTTTGTATTTGGATACGCCTGCCGCTTCTTCAATGTAGGCGCGTAATTCTTCGGGACGCGCTTCAATAATTCGCGAAATCATGCCTTGTTCAATCACGGCATAACCACGCGCACCCACACCCGTTCCCAAAAATAAATCGGTAATGTCGCGGCGGCGCACCGCTTGATTGTTGATGAAATACGAAGAATCACCCTGACGAGTGAGCTGGCGTTTAATGGACACTTCCGCATACTGCCCCCACGCGCCTTGCAAACTGTGGTCGCTGTTGTCAAACACCAATTCTACAGACGCACGCGGTGCAGGACGGCGCGTAGCAGCACCGTTGAAAATCACGTCTTGCATACTTTCGCCGCGTAGCTGTTTTGCCGACGCTTCGCCCAATACCCAACGCACCGCGTCAATGACATTGGATTTGCCGCAGCCGTTTGGGCCAATCACGGCAACCAGTTGTCCTGGTACGTGAATGGTGGTGGGGTCGGTGAACGATTTGAAACCTGCTAATTTGATTTGGGTTAAACGCATAAGTAGAACGGCAATAAAAGGAAAAGCGCGGATTATAGCAAAAAGCAGCCTGCACATTCTGTTTACCCAATGTGCAGGTTGCTTTTTTTCAATTCAAAACATTCGCCAGCGCAATCCGTGCTTTCAAGCCCCAATAGCTCGCCAAACCTGTGGTACTGTGAACCACTTTGCCATTGCGAATGAGCACGATTGTGGGCGTTACTTTAATTCCCCATGCTTGCGATAATTCACCATGCTCATCGTTAATCGTGTCAAACGCCAAGTGATTTTGCTGCAAATAATCGCTCACATTGTGCAGGCTGCCTGAACGCAACGCTACACCCAACACAGGCACACCATCAGCGTGTAAATCGTTGATTACAGGCGACGTGTGTTTGCAAATCCCACACCAGCTTCCCCAAAAATACAGCACCAAAGTTTGATTGTCGCTGGATTTCGCCAATGTGGATTGCGTTTGTTGTAGCGTGGTAAATGGCGCGTTGGCTGCGTTCATGGGCGCGGACGGTTTGCGCCAATAATCTATCGCCACGCTGATAATCAGCAGCATAAATAGCGTTTGCGCGATTTGTTTTGCCCAGTAAATCAATTTTGTCTTCATGTGTTTGTTGCGTGAAAAAAGGCGGATTGTAGCAAAAATGTTGTAAGCAGCCTGCACGATTGGTTTTGCGTTACAATAAAAACCATTGTGCAGGCTGCTTTGCCACTTTTTTGCTGATTCAGAAAGGTCAATCCCATGAAAAAAATCGTCATTGCCCCCGATTCGTTTAAAGAAAACCTATCCGCCTTGCAAGTGGCGCAATGTATTGAAAACGGCTTCAAAACAGCCTTCCCCAACGCCGAATACATCAAAATTCCCGTTGCTGATGGCGGCGAAGGCATGGTGGACACATTGTTGGAAGCATCGCACGGTACAAAAATCACGCAAAGCGTTACCAGCGCAACAGGCGAACCGATTGCCGCTTTTTGGGGTTTATCAGGCGACAACCACACCGCAATGATAGAAGTTGCCGCCGCTTGCGGTTTGGCAGACGTATCGCCCGAACAACGCAATCCCAGCATTACCACGACTTTGGGCGTGGGCGAATTGATTGTGTCGGCATGGGACAAAGGTGTGCGCCATTTTATTATTGGCTTGGGTGGTAGCGCGACCAACGATGGCGGTGCAGGCATGTTGCAAGCCTTGGGCGCAAGATTTCTGGATAAAAACGGCAACGAATTGCCACGCGGCGGTTTAGCATTGGCGCAACTGGATAGAATTGACATCGCCCAGTTGGATACGCGCATTGCTCAAAGTCGTTTTGATGTGGCGTGCGATGTCAATAATCCGCTAACAGGCGAACACGGTGCAGCACACGTTTTCGCACCGCAAAAAGGCGCAACGCCCGAACAAGTGGCGCAACTAGACGCGGCATTAAAGCATTTTGCTGATATTGTGCGCCGTGATTTAAACGTGGAAATAGACAATATTGCGGGCGCAGGCGCGGCTGGCGGTTTGGGCGCGGCGTTTGCAGGCTTTTTAAATGGACATTTGCAAAGCGGCATCAAAATGATTACCGATTGGTTGCGTTTTGCCGATGCCATTCAAGGTGCGGACTTGGTTATCACAGGCGAAGGGCGTATTGACGACCAAAGCATCAAAGGCAAAGTGCCCGTTGGCGTGGCACAAATTGCCAAACAACACAACATTCCTGTTATCGCGATTGCAGGCAGTTTGGGCAAAAACGTAGAAGTGGTACACGATTATGGCATTGATGCCGTGTTCAGCGTGTTGCCCAAATGCTGCGATTTGCGCGAAGCTTTATCGATGGCAGAAGCCAATGTAACGCAAACAGCGCGAAATGTGGCAGCAGTTTTGGCGATTTCTGTTAGCCTGAATTTAAAAATCCGCTAAAATCCCCTTTTTTCAACTGTACAAAGCAGCCTGCACATGAACACACTCGCATTAGCCAAACAATTATTAGCCGAACAATCCATCACACCCGATGATAAAAATTGCCAAACCATTCTCGCCGACCGCCTACGCGCCATCGGCTTCACGATTGAAGAAATGCACTTTGGCGAAACCAAAAATTTCTACGCACGTTTGGGCGACACCACGCCTGTGCTGTGTTTCGCAGGGCATACCGATGTCGTGCCAACAGGCGACGTGAGCAAATGGACGTTTGACCCATTCACGCCCACCGAACACGACGGCAAACTCTACGCGCGTGGCGCAGCCGACATGAAAACCGCGATTGCGTGTTTTATTACCGCGTGTGAGCGTTTTGTTGCCGCCAATCCCGATTTTTCAGGCAGCCTAGCCTTGTTAATCACGTCAGACGAAGAAGGCGACGCGCACGATGGCACAACCAAAGTCGTTGATAAATTAAAAGAACGCGGCGAAATGTTGGATTATTGCATTGTTGGCGAACCCACTGCCGTCAATCAATTAGGCGACACGCTGAAAAACGGCAGACGCGGCTCGCTTTCAGGCAGCCTGACCGTGCAAGGCAAACAAGGACACATCGCCTACCCACATTTGGCAAACAATCCCATTCACGCCGCCGCGCCAGCATTAGCCGAACTTGCCGCAACCGAATGGGACAAAGGCAACGCCTATTTTCCAGCCACTAGCTTTCAAATTTCCAACATCAACGGTGGCACAGGCGCAACCAACGTAATCCCAGCCACCGTAAACGTGAAATTCAACTTCCGTTTTTCCACCGAACAAACGGAAAGCAGCCTGAAAAATCGCGTATACGAAATTTTAGATAAACACGACTTAACCTATGATTTAGCGTGGAGTTTGTCGGGCAATCCATTTTTGACCGAAGCAGGAAAATTAACTGAAATCGCCCAAGCAGCCTGCACCGAAATTTGTGGCGTAACGCCTGAATTGTCCACGACTGGCGGCACTTCGGACGGACGTTTCATTAAAGCGATTGCGCGTGAATTGATTGAACTGGGTTTTGTGAATGCGACCATTCATCAAATTGATGAACATATTGAATTGGCGGACATTGATAAATTGTCTGCCGTGTATGAAAAAATGATGATTTCATTGGTTAAATAATAGCAAAGCAGTCTGCACTTTTAAATCAAACAAAAGTGCAGGCTGCTTTTATATTTGCGGATTTGCCTACCACAACCACGCACAAACTTTACGCCCCTCGCTACGCAAAAGCATATAAGTCCGACACGCCGCCGCCGTGGTCATGCATTCCAGCCCAACACCCAACGAAGCAGCCTGCGCCACCAGTTTGGGCGACACAAATCGCTGCTTTTCGCCTGTGCCAATCAGCAAAACATTTGCGCCTTGCTCAAAAGCAGCCTGCACATCGTTTAGCGTGATTTCTTGCTCGGTTTGGTATGCTACTGGGCAAACTTCATCGCCCAAATAAACAGGAAATTCATAGATTTTTCCTGAAATTTCAATTTGTTGTGAATTGTGTGCGTCAATGGTTAGCCCTGTGCTGAGGCGCATTTCTTCAAAATTCATTGGGATTCCTTATTATTTAAAGATGCAAAAATAGGCAAAATCGGGTAATATCTCGCGCATTTTTTAACTGTTTTATTTTACTCTTGTTCAGGAAAAATTATGCAAGCAATTAACATCGGATTATTGGGATTAGGCACAGTGGGCGGTGGCGTGGCGCAAGTATTGCGCGACAATGCTGCCGAAATTTCGCGCCGTTTGGGTCGTGAAGTGAAACTGTCTGCCGTATGCGATTTGAACGCGCAACGTGCAGCAGAACTCGCCCCACAAGCCGCATTCGTGCCAAGCCCATTGGAATTGGTGCAGCGCGATGATGTGGATATTGTGGTGGAATTATTTGGCGGCACAGGCATTGCCAAAGATGTGGTGTTAAAAGCGATTGAAAACGGCAAACACATTGTTACAGCAAACAAAAAATTGCTGGCTGAATACGGCAACGAAATTTTTGCGTTGGCAGAACAAAAAAATGTGATGGTGCAATTTGAAGCGGCGGTGGCTGGCGGTATTCCCATTATCAAAGCCTTGCGCGAAGGTTTGGCAGCCAACCAAATCAAATCTATTGCAGGCATTATCAACGGCACAAGCAATTTTATTTTGACCGAAATGCGCGAAAAAGGCAGCGCGTTTGCCGATGTGTTGGCAGAAGCGCAACGCTTGGGCTATGCCGAAGCCGACCCGACTTTTGATATTAAAGGACACGACGCTGGACACAAAATCACGATTATGTCGGCATTGGCGTTTGGTACGCCTGTGAACTTTGGCGCATGCTATTTGGAAGGCATCAGTAAATTAGACAGCCGCGATATTAAATACGCCGAAGAATTGGGCTATCGCGTGAAATTATTGGGCATTACACGCAAAACCGAAAAAGGCATTGAATTGCGCGTACACCCGACTTTAATCCCAGAAAGCCGTTTGTTGGCGAATGTAAATGGCGTGATGAATGCAGTTCGCGTCAATGCCGATATGGTAGGCGAGACTTTGTATTACGGCGCAGGTGCAGGCGCGTTGCCAACAGCCAGCGCGGTAGTAGCCGATTTGATTGATATTTCGCGCTTGATTACGGCAGACACCGAAAACCGCGTACCACATTTGGCGTTCCAACCAAGCCAAGTGGTTGAGCAAACCTTCGTGCCAATGGACGAAATCAGCAGCAGCTACTATTTGCGCGTGCAAGTGGCGGACAAAGCAGGCGTGTTGGGTGCGATTGCTAGCTTGTTGGCAAAAGAAAATGTGTCGATTGAAGCCTTGATTCAAAAAGCGGTTTTGGACAACAACCAAGCGGAAATCGTGATTTTGACGCACAACACCATTGAGAAAAACGTGAAAGCGGCGATTAAAGCAATTGAAGCGCAAGACACGGTTTCGTCGCCCGTTACTTTAATCCGCATGGAAACCCTAAATGGCTGATTTGGAGCAAGACAAAAAGCAGCCTGCACCTGAAATCCAGCCAGAAAGTGCAGGCTGCTTGGTAGATGAAGCCGAAGCGCAGCGAATAGCCCTATCAGCAAAAAAACGCAAAACGCTGATTAACTGGATGCGCGTGATTGCGCTGATGTTTGCAGGCTTTTTCTTTTTGAGCCAATGCGCGATGAGCAAAGAACAGGCGATTGCCAAAATTGTGGAAAGCTGCATACAAAACGTGCCAGCCGCACCTAAATGGCAGGCAGATTTGCAACAACGCGGCTTGCAAGACAGCGATGGACGCTTGGTGGCGGAATATTGCGTATGCGTGTGGAAAGAGCCGTTACAGCGTTTGGGTGTGAAGCAAATTCAATCGTTTGCCAAAATTAGCTCGGAAGAACGCTTAAAATTGCTGGGTGGCGCAGATGCGTTTACGGCGCGAGACCAGCAATGTGTGGCGAATTTGAAAAATAATTAACGTGAAATGCCGCTTGCAAACCGAGTGGCATTTTTTATAGTGAAGTGAAATCGCAATGGTACGGCGTTGATAACGCTCTTATGTACGATTTGTACACGGCGAGCGTTATCGCCTTGTCCCATTTTTATTTCACTTCACTATATTTGGGATATCAATTAACATGAAAACCGAAAAATCACTCCGCGCCCGAGCGATGGAAATGATGTCGCGCCGTGAAATGAGCCAAGCCGAATTACGCGCTAAATTGTTGCCCCACGCCAACGATAGCGATGAATTGGACGCGGTGTTGGCAGAATTTGCGAAAAACAACTGGCAATCGGACGAGCGATTTGCAGAAGCGTTTGTTCGCAGCAAAAGCAGTAAACACGGCGCAGGACGTTTGCGCCAAGAATTGCGACAACGCGGCGTATCGGCAGAATTGATTCAGCAATATTTGCCCGACCGCGAAACAGAATTGGATAACGCAATAGAAGTCGCCCGCAAAAAATTCAAGCAGCCTGCACAAAATCGGCAGGAATGGGACAAGCAAATGCGTTTTATGTTGTATCGCGGTTTTGCAATGGCAACGGCGCAGGCTGCTTTGAAACGCGCTTGGGCAGACGATGAAGAATAAAAGCAGCCTGCACATTTTGTGGTGTTTATGTGCAGGCTGCTTTGAATATTATATCAGTTAAATGCAAGTAAAAATCATTAGTTTAACATATTGATATTAATCAATAAAAATAAAATTCCCATCAAAAAATGATTGAATAACCTTGTGCAAGGTTCTATCATAATCTCAATGAATTTCGGCATAGAAATATGCGGAATGTTGGTAGCGTTGTTATTGGAATTTAAATTTTCTTAAAGGTGAATACGATGGATTTGAAATTATGGATTGAGCAATATAATGCGGGCAAAGATGTTCCGCTAAATTTAACAACGGCTCAACAGGATTTGCATGGTTTGTATTTATTGGAAGCAATTGCAGCGCACGAGGCTTGGATTGAGAAATTGGAAAGTACGTTGCGTGGTAAAAACCCCGAAGAATACGACCCAGCCGTTGTGGGAGTAGACCATTTGTGTAAATTGGGCAAGTGGCTGTATGGCGATGGTTTGTTTTTGGATAAATATCCAGAATACGAAGTAGTTAAAAATGCTCATGCGCGTTTTCATCAATGTGCTGGCGACATTTTGCAAAATCATCGAAAAGGCTATTTAATGGAAGCGATTAGTGCGCTGCGCCATGAGTTAATTGATTTGTCGAAAGAAGTTAAAGTGGCATTAGTTAGTTTGTTGGATAAAGTCCAAACAAATTAAGCTGTGTGCGTGCATAATTGGATAAAGCTGCCTGAATAATATTAGGCAGCTTTTTACTTGATATATAGTTGATTAAAATTGCAATGATACTGCGTTGCCAACTCCCTTATGTACTAGGTGTACACGGCGGTCGTTGTCGCCTTGTCCTAATCTAAATTTAATCCACTATATTTTAATCAACAGTCCAAATAGTGTATCAAAAAGCAGCCTGCACTTTATTATCCGCATTCCACTTGAAAAACAAGCAGCCTGCACTTATTTAGCCATTCACACTATTTTTTACATTAAGAGAATCTGCAATCATGGCACGAAAAAAATCAACCACAGCTCAATTCCCTACCCTGCCTCTGCGCGACATGGTGGTGTACCCAGGAATGGTGTTGCCGCTCTTTGTGGGTAGACCCAAATCGGTGGCTGCGCTCAATGTCGCTATGGAGCAAAACGAACAGGTCTTTTTGTTGGCGCAACAAAACGGCAGCGAAGAAGAACCCAGCCCCAACGATTTGCACGAAGTCGGCACAGTTGCCAATATTTTGCAAGTACTAAAATTGCCCGATGGCACGGTTAAATTGCTGGTAGAAGGCTCAGAACGCGCCGCCGCCGTGCAAATTAGCGACACAGGCGAATATTTGGTTGCCACGGTAGAAATGTTAAGCGACACCAACGAACAAGCACCCAATGTGGAAGCCTTGCGCCGTACTTTGCTGAATCAGTTTGACCAATACGTCAAAGCCAACAAAAAAATCCCCAACGAAGTAGTAGCAAGCATTCACGAAATTGAAAACAACGGTCGCCTAACCGACACTGTGTCAGCGCATTTGCAACTGAAATTAGAGCAACGTCAAAAATTATTGGCTTTGGCTGATGTCGTTGAGCGCATGGAATTTTTGTTGGCGCAAATTGAAGGCGAGTTGGAAATCTCACAACTGGAAAAACGCATCCGCGGCAAAGTTAAACGCCAAATGGACAAAAACCAGCGCGATTACTATTTAAACGAGCAAATCAAAGTCATTCAAAAAGAATTGGGCGAAGAAGAAGATAGCCGCGATTTTGAAAAATTGGCGCAACAAATCCAAGAGGCTGGCATGAGCAAAGAAGCCGAAGAAAAAGCCATGTCGGAATTGCGTAAATTGAAAATGATGCCGCCGATGTCGTCTGAAAGCACGGTTGTTCGCAATTATATTGAAACGCTGATTGAATTGCCGTGGAAGAAAAAAACGCGTGTCAGCAAAGATTTAGCCAAAGCCGATTTGGTATTGAACGAAGACCACTACGGCTTGGAAAAAGTTAAAGAACGCATTTTGGAATATTTGGCAGTTCAAAAACGCACCGATAAATTGAAAGGTCCGATTTTGTGCTTGGTTGGCCCACCGGGCGTGGGTAAAACTTCGTTGGGCGAATCCATCGCCAAAGCCACAGGGCGCAAATATGTTCGCATGGCGTTGGGCGGCGTGAAAGATGAAAGCGAAATTCGCGGACATCGCCGTACTTACATTGGCTCAATGCCGGGCAAAATCATGCAAAGCATGACGAAAGTGGGCGTGAAAAATCCATTGTTCTTGTTAGACGAAATTGACAAATTGGGCAACGATTTCCGTGGCGACCCTGCGGCCGCATTATTGGAAGTGCTTGACCCTGAACAAAATAGCGCGTTTGCCGACCATTTTGTTGAAGTGGATTTTGATTTGAGCGATGTGATGTTTATTGCTACATCAAACAGTTTCAATATTCCACCTGCGCTACTCGACCGCATGGAAATTATCCGCCTGTCTGGTTACACGGAAGACGAAAAAATCAACATTGCCATGCAATACCTTGTGCCAAAACAAATGAAACGCAATGGTGTAAAAGACAGCGAATTGGCGATTGATGAAACGGCGGTACGCGATATTGTGCGCTATTACACGCGAGAAGCGGGCGTGCGTTCATTAGACCGTGAAATTGCAAAAATTTGTCGTAAAGCCGTGATTAAAAATGAACTTTCAGACAGCCTGAAAGCCAAAAAGCCGAAAGTTTTGCGTGTAGATGAAAAAAATTTGGGCGAATTTTTAGGCGTGCGTCGTTTCGATTATGGCGTAACGGCTGGCGAAAATCGCATTGGTCAAGTAACGGGTTTGGCGTGGACGGAAGTCGGCGGCGAATTGCTGACGATTGAAGCGGTTGCATTGAAAGGCAAAGGCGCGATTGTTCGCACGGGTAAATTGGGCGATGTGATGCAGGAATCCATTTCAGCAGCGTGGTCGGTGGTGCGTTCTCGTGCGGAAAGTTTGGGGATTGCGCCCGATTTCTACGAGAAAAACGATATGCACGTTCACGTTCCCGAAGGCGCGACTCCGAAAGACGGTCCAAGTGCAGGTATTGCGATGACATTGGCAATGGTTTCTGCTTTGACCAATATTCCTGTTCGCGCTGATGTGGCGATGACTGGCGAAATCACGTTGCGCGGCGAAGTATTGCCGATTGGCGGATTGAAAGAGAAACTGTTGGCGGCGTTGCGCGGCGGCATCAAACACGTTCTGATTCCAAAAGACAATGTGAAGGATTTGGAAGAAATTCCGCAAAACGTGAAAGACGGTTTGGAAATTCACGCGGTGCAATGGATTGATGAAGTGTTTGTGCTGGGATTGGAAAAGCAGCCTGCACCTTATGTTGCCGATGAAATCTTGCCCGAAAATGCGATTAAAGTGCAGGCTGCTTCTAAAAAGTCACGCACGCCACGCCAGCATTAACGTGTTGCAATAATGCGAATAAGCAGGGAGTTTGGTGTAAAAAAATCTCTTTTCGATGTTTTACGCTTGACATAGCAACAACTCACTTGCTATAAATCTGCCATAGATTGATATGGCTGCAAATGCCCGATTATCGGGCGTTTGCTGATATTGAACCCTTATCCCCCCCTTTTTTGAGAGGCAAAATTATGAATAAATCTGAATTGATTGATGCGATTGCAACAGAATCTGGTTTGACCAAAACCGATGCAAGCAAAGCATTGGACGCATTTACCGAAGTGGTTAAAAACACCTTGAAAACTGGCGATTCAATCACATTGGTAGGCTTTGGTACATTCAAAGTGGCTGACCGTGCAGAACGTCAAGGCTTGAATCCAAAAACCAAAGAAGCGATTACTATCCCTGCTGCGCGTGTGCCTAAATTCACACCAGGTAAAGCGTTGAAAGATGTTTTGGTTGCAGAACAACCTGCTGCTAAAAAGAAAAAATAAGCAGTTAAACTAAAAAAGCAGCCTGCACATTTGATTTGAATGTGCAGGCTGCTTTTTTATCCATTTAAAGTTCTTGATACTGCTACGGCTACAAACATCGCTTGCAGTATGAATGCCAACCAAAAACCAATATGTAATTGAGTTGCGCTAAAACACGCGGCATCTTGTTTATTCAACCAACTGCGGTGTAGCCAAAAAATGTCCATAATAAACGCGGTAAACGTCCACCACAGCCATGGTGTGCCATACAATTCCAGCAAGGCAGGCGATAAAAATGGCGTGAGCGCATTGGGGTGCCACCACCATACCAAAAACACACATAAGACAAATGCCAAGTGCATGACCAAACTTGCCAATGCCAGCAGGGTTAAAAACGCGCCTGTTTGCCCTTGATAGAGTGGCGTTTGGCGGTGTTCATCGGGCAGCTTGCGAACCGAATTCAGCCAAAAAAAGATGCTGCCAACAAACACATAAAAATGCGCTAAATAAAGATTGGCGGTGTGGGTAATGCCCAATACGCGCGGTAAAAATTGTGCCGAAAACAAGCCTAGCGCAAGCCAAATCGCCACGCTAAACCACAGCCATTGCAGCGCACCGTGCCGTATCGCGTGAAAAGCAAACGCCAGCACCAACACGCCAATCAGCCATATATTCCAATCCATTTTGTTCCTATACAAATTTGCAGGCTGCTTTTTTACGAGTGTTCGTAGTAAAAGCAGCCTGCACTTGTTCAAGTTGATTTAAACCGCAATTTCACCTGTAAATACTGTAACCGCAGGGCCTGTCATCATCACATCGCCGCCGTCTTGCCAGCTAATGTACAAATCGCCACCAGGTAGGCTCACGCGGATTGGCTCGCCTGCTGTCAGCAAGCTCAAACGCACGCCCGACACCACCGCTGCACACGCGCCCGTGCCACAAGCTTGGGTTTCGCCCGAACCGCGTTCAAACACACGCAATTTAATGTGTTGTGCGTCCACAATTTGCATAAAGCCCACATTTACACGCGCAGGAAAGCGAGCGTGATTTTGCAATGCGTTGCCCCAATTTTCCACAGGCGCGGTTGCCACATCGCCCACCAACATCACGGCATGGGGGTTACCCATGCTCACCAGCGACATTTCCGCGCTGTCTATACCATTGACCACAATAAAGGTTTTGTCATCAGCTTTTTCGCCAGAACGCAACACAAACGGCACGTCATCGGGCGCAAAACGCGGCTGACCCATGTTTACGGTTACCAAACCATCATCGTTTAAACGCGGTTTGATGATGCCACGCGCAGTTTCCACCACAATTTCGGGTTTGTCGGTTAAACCTTGCTCGGTAACAAATTTGACGAAGCAACGTGCACCATTGCCACATTGTTCTACTTCGCCGCCGTCTGCGTTGAAAATGCGATAGCGAAAATCTACGTCATCGCTTTGCGCTTTTTCTACCACGAGCAACTGGTCAAAGCCAATGCCTGTGTAGCGGTTTGCCCATTGCGCGATTTGTTCGGCGCGTGGTTCAAAAGTTTGGTTGATGGCATCAATCACCATAAAATCGTTGCCCAAACCATGCATTTTGCTGAATTTTAAGTTTGTCATTGCGATTCCTTTCTATGCGATTGCAGGCTGCTTTGAGTAGAAAAGCAGCCTGCACTTTAAATCATACCAATTAACGCGGACGACCGCGGAATTTGGGCTGATGTTTTGCCATTTCTTGATTGGCGGCTTGCTTACTGACGCGCTCGCTCAATCGTTTTTCGGCTTCCACCACCGAGCATTTCATCGCTTGGCTGGCAATATACAAGGCATCTTTACGCGCTTGTCCGCCTGTAAAATACATACGGCGCAAATCGGCTGGGTGAATTTTGCCGTTTTTCAAGTCAATATTAAACTTGGCGGCGTGTTCCACCAGCTTTTTCTGTTTCCAATACACCGTGCCTGTTGCGCCACCGACAATCGCGGCAACCAGCACAATGCCAATAATGATAGACAGCCACCACGACGCGCCAAATAAATAGGCAATAAAACCAATCACGGTTGCCATGATAACCCAAATCAAAACCATACGTTGTTTATCCATTTGTTTTCCTTATTGTATTACTGAAACATAAATCAAAAAAATTAGTGCGCCAATGTCATGACCAAGTGCCGAAAACTCGCCCATGCATCGCCCGATTCCGCGCCTTTGATTTGGCGGTCAATTTTCGCGCATTCTTGTAAACTGTTGATGAGCTGGGCAACCGATAATCGTGCAGCGGCTTTGGGCATGAGTGTTTGCTTGTCGCCCCACAAACGCAATTCGTTACGAACTTGCTGCGCGGTTTTGCCTTGTTTAAGCGCGGCAGACAAGCGGATTACCGTTCTGATGTCTTCCGCAACTGACCACAATGCCAACACGGGTTCATCGCCTTCTGCTTCCAAACCTTCGAGCAGGCGCACCACGCGTTTAGTGTCGCCGCCCAGCCATGCAGACGATAAATCAAACACATCAAATCGCGCCACGTTGGCAATAGCAGCCTGCACATCGTCCAAGCTCAACACATGACCTTGTGCATACAGCAAACCCAGTTTTTCTATTTCTTGCTTGGCGGCGAGCAGGTTTCCTTCTACGCGTTCGGTAAACAGTTGCAGCGCATCGGCATCAATATCCAAACCTTGCGCGGCTAGGCGTTCGCGTATCCATGCTGGTAAGGAGTTGCCGACAATCGGCTTGGCTTCTAGCACCATGCCATTTTTTGCCAACGCGGTAAACCATTTGGATTGAGTTTGCATTTTGTCTAGCTTGGGCAACACCAGTAACACCACCGTGTCGGCTGGCAACTGTTGCGCCAACTGCTGCAAGGCATCGCCGCCTTGTTTGCCTACTTTGCCGTTTGGGATATGAATTTCCAGCAGTTTTTGACTAGCAAACAAACTGACGCTGTTGGCTTCGGCGAGCAAAGGTTGCCAATCAAAGTTGGCTGAATCTACCGTATAGACTTCGCGGTTGAGATATTGCTGCTGTTTGGCGGCAGCGCGAATAGCATCAACGGCTTCCAAGCGCAACAATTCTTCTTCGCCGTGGATTAGGTATAAAGGCGATAAAGGACGTTGCAGGCTGCTTTCTAGCATTTTCCAGCTTAATTCTGCCATGTTTATTCTTTCGGCAAAAAGCCCAATCGGCGCACGATTTGCGATGCGGCATCGGTACGAATATCGCGCCACAAAGCCAATTCTTCGCTTTCCTTGCCCAAGACTTCGCTGTCGCTGTATGTCATGTTGCGGCTAACGGTTACGGTCATCGGCTCGCCCCACGCTTTGCCGTTGCGATAGGCTTGTGCCACCACGTGCAGCGAGTACAAATATTCGTTCAATTTGGCGGCGCGGGTAATGGTGGCGATGTCGCGTTTACTGTCCACGCTCAACACGTGCACTTCCGCGCTGGCTTGTGGATTGACGCTGGCAGCGGCGCGTTGTAATTCTGCCTGCAATTCGGCTTGAATGCCACCGCCTTGTACGCGCCATTCTTTAACCACCAAGGCATTTTGTGGCAACGTGCCTTTTAGGTGGAAACCGCAAGCTGCCAGCAACAAAGTCGCGCCCATTGCCATAATTTTGCTTTTCATATTGATGCTCATCAGCCGATAAAAATAAGCATCGCATTATAGCTGCACAGTTAAGAAAAGTAAAAAATTGCGCTACAATATTGTTCTTTTTTAGATGCAGGCTGCTTTGCTATGTCCAAACCCAATTATCCGATTACTGCTGCGATTCGTTTTCTTCGCGCTCACAACATCGCGTTTGAACCGCATTTGTATGATTATGTAGAACACGGTGGCACGGCGCATTCGGCGCAATCGCTCCATGTGCCAGAACACGCTATCATTAAAACCATTATTTTAATCAACGAGAAAAAACAAGGCTTAATCTGCCTAATGCATGGCGACAAGCAAATTTCTACGCGCAACTTGGCACGCGAATTGGGCATGAAACACATCGAGCCAGCCCAACCCGAACAAGCAAATAAATGGTCAGGTTACTTGGTGGGCGGCACATCGCCATTTGGCTGCAAAACACCGCTGCCTGTGTATGCCCAACGCAGTATTTTGGATTTGCCACGCATTTACATCAACGGCGGCAAACGCGGTTTTTTAGTGGCAATTACGCCACAAGATTTGCAATCGTTGTCGCCTGTGTGGGTGGACGTGGTTGCCGAATAAATCAAGGAAATGATGATGTTGAAGACTTTTTATGTTGGATTGATGTTTTTGGCGGCTAGCAGCGCGTTCGCACAAAAGCAGCCTGCACCTTCTGCCAACGATGCGATTTACGCCCAAGCCGTTGCCGCTTATCAACGCGAAGACTTTGCCACGGTACACAAATTATTATTGCCGCTTGCCGAACAGGGAGACGCGACCGCACAGCACAATTTAGCAGTATTGTATCAAGACGGTTTAGGCACAAAAGCCGACATCGCCCAAGCCTTGATGTGGTATGAAAAAGCGGCGGCACAAGGCAATGCCGAAGCGCAATTTATGGCGGGTTTGCTGCACAGCGACCAGCAACAATACGAACGCGCCGTGTATTGGTACACGCTGGCGGCAAAGCAAGGACACGCCGAAGCGCAAAATAATTTGGCAGCGCGTTACGCCACAGGCACGGGCGTGGAGCGCAATATTGACACAGCGATTGAATGGTATCGCCAAGCAGCCGAACAGGGGCATGAAAGCGCGGCGCATACTATGCAGCAGCTTAAAGCGGAATTTGACAGGAATAAATAAAGCAGCCTGCACTTTTTTGCGCTACAATTCGCCATTTTGATTATATAGAGAACACACATCATGCCAAAAATAACCATTCTGCCCCACGCAGAACTCTGCCCCGAAGGCAAAATCATTGAAGCCGCGCCACAAGGCGAAACCATTTGCGATGTTTTATTGCAACACGATATTGACATCGACCACGCTTGCGAAAAATCGTGCGCTTGCACCACTTGCCATGTAATTGTGCGACAAGGCTACGACAGCTTGGTTGAACCAACCGAATTGGAAGAAGATTTGCTAGACCAAGCATGGGGCTTGGAAGCTGAATCGCGTTTGAGCTGTCAAGCGGTGGTGGCAGACGAAGATTTGATTGTGGAAATTCCGAAATACACCATTAACCATGCGCGTGAGCATTGATTGATTAAAAAAACGTAAAAAGCAGCCTGCACTTTGTTGATTTAAAGTGCAGGCTGCTTTTTTGTTTACATCAATTACTGAACCACAATCTTCGGAAACTTACCACTAAAATCGCGCCCTTTATCGGCAATCGTCAGCGCAATATCCAATGCGGCTTGCTGATAAATTGCTGCAATTGTATCGTGCTGCTCGTGCAGGCTGCCTGCTTGTCCAGCGTCCATTGCCACGCGAATCGGCAGCGACAAAGGCAGTTGTCCCAACAATGGCACGTTCAATTTGCTTGCCAAATCTTTGCCGCCTTCCGTGCCAAAAATCGGCTCGTGAAAACCGCAGTTGCTGCACACATGAAGCGACATATTTTCCAGCACGCCCATAATCGGGATATTGACTTTTTGGAACATATCAACCGCTTTTCGCGCGTCAATCAGGGCGATGTCTTGCGGCGTGGTCACCACAACCGCGCCTGTTACAGGAATTTTTTGCGACAACGTGAGCTGAATGTCGCCCGTGCCAGGCGGTAAGTCCACAAACAAATAATCCACATCGTCCCACTCGCTTTGGAATAAGAGCTGCTGCAAGGCTTGCGACACCATCGGGCCGCGCCACACAACGGCTTGGTCTGGGTCAATCAAAAAGCCGATAGACATCACTTGAATGTCGTCTGCATTGCGAACAGGGATAAATTTTCCGTTTTCTTGTTTGGGCTGCTGGCTAGGTACGCCCAGCATAGTCGGCTGGCTCGGGCCGTATAAATCGGCATCTAGCACGCCCACTCGTGCGCCCATTTTTGCCATTGCCGTTGCCAAATTGGCGGTGGTGGTGGATTTGCCCACGCCGCCTTTGCCTGATGCCACGGCGATGATGTTTTTCACGCCTTTCATCGTGGCGATACCAGCCTGCACTTTGTGCGCGACAATGTTTTGGCGAATGTTTAGCTCCACACTTTTGCCTGTGGCGGCGGCGATTTGTTGTTGCAATTCCTGCGCCAAATGTTGCGCTGGGAAGCCAAACGACAGCGTAATGTACAGGCTGCTTTCACGCTCTTGTACCGATACCAACGCTTTTTCGCTACCAATCGTGCGCGTGGTGTGCGGAATCACAAAATGGTTAATGAGCTGTTCGTGCATGATGTTTTCCTTTTGTGTGATGTGAAATGCGTGCAGGATAAAGTTATCTGCTTTGTGCAGCAAGCACAAAAAACCTTGTTATTTTTGTTGATTTGGACGATTAAAACGCCACACACCTTTTTCGTTTACAAAATAATCCACTTGAATATCGTGCGATTCGGTGGGCAACTGCGCGACTTGTTGGCAAGCAAAACCAGCCGCAATCAAGTGCGGACGGCGACTGCACGCGGCAATCGTGTAATCATAATAACCGCCGCCCTGCCCCAAGCGCGTGCCGTGTTGGTCTATGCCGACAATCGGGATAACCATGCTGTGCAACCAATTCGCGCGAATTTTGTCGCCCACAAATTGCGGAACGTGCAGGCTGCTTTTGCCGCGTTTGCGTTCGGCGCGTTGATTGGTTTGGGGATACGGCGTAAACCACAAACGCAAACTGTGCGGTTCAATATACGGCAAATACACTTTTGCGCCGCGTTTTTGTGCGCTGCGAACCCAATCGTCCAAACGCAATTCGCTGCCCATTGCCCAATACACGGCAATGCGTTTGCCACGCAGCGCAAAGCGTTTGAGCTGGCGATTGCAGGCTGCTTGGGCGCGCTGGCGTTCGGCTGGCGGAATTTTTTGCCGCGTTTGACGCAGTTGTCGGCGCAGCGTGCGTTTGTCGGTGGCAATCATCAAGCGCGTCCTGTGCTGCCAAAGCCGCCTTCGCCGCGTTCGCTAGCAACGAAGTCGTCCACTAATTCAAAAGCAGCCTGCACCACTGGCACGATAACCATTTGCGCGATGCGTTCAAACGGCTCAATCGTGAACGGATTGCTGCTTCTGTTCCACACCGATACCATCAATTCGCCTTGGTAGTCTGAATCAATCAAACCAACCAAGTTGCCCAACACGATGCCGTGCTTGTGTCCCAAGCCAGAGCGTGGCAACAATATGGCGGCTAAATTCGAGTCATTCAAATAAATGGCGATGCCTGTTGGAATTAGCACCGTTTCGCCTGCTTGCACGATTTTGGGCGCGTCCAAACAAGCGCGTAAATCCAAGCCTGCGCTGCCTGTGGTGGCGTATTCGGGCAACTGGGCGGCGATTTCGTGGCGCACGATTTTAAGTTGTACTTTGGGACGATTGTTCATGATATAAGTCCTTTAAAATCAAACAGGAAAAGGGAATGGATTGCTTGGTGCAGGCTGCTTGGACGTTTTTTCGCGCCACATAAAATAATCGCGCAACGGCGGTGGCGGTGGGTTGATGCAATGAGCGCAAAATGCCGCGCTGTCTTCGTCATCGTCCCAGTCATCGCCCAAATGTCCTGCGTTAGGGTCAAAGCGGTTTTGCTGGATAACGGCTTGCACCAAGGCTTGTTCTTGCATGGGGTCAAACTCAAATTGCTGCAAAATGTCGCACAACAAAGCGTGTTCGGGCGCGGAAAACGATTGGGCAAAACGGGCAATCGTGTCGCGATAATCGGGCATGGTTATTTTGTGGGATAGCAATTGGTGGAGCATAACAAAAGCAGCCTGCAATTTAAAAACGCGCATCATACCGCATTTTGCATGGCTGCTATACGATTTTCGCATCACAGCAGCCTGCATTTTTATAGTACAATCGCCTGCAATTTTTTTGTTAAACCCCATTCAACACCATACAGAGAGTTACTCATGGACGAACATTTAAAAGAAGCGGCATTGCATTTTCACGAATTCCCAATGCCAGGCAAAATCCAAGTTGCACCAACCAAACCTTTGGCAACGCAATACGATTTGTCGTTGGCGTATTCGCCAGGTGTGGCTGCACCGTGCATGGAAATTCATGCCGACCCACTTAAATCATACAAATACACCGCGCGTGGCAATTTGGTTGCGGTGATTTCCAACGGCACAGCAGTTTTGGGTTTGGGCAACATTGGCCCAGAGGCCAGCAAACCTGTGATGGAAGGCAAAGGCGTATTGTTCAAAAAATTCGCCGACATTGATGTGTTTGATATCGAAGTAAACGAAACCGACCCCGATAAATTGGTGGACATCATCGCATCGCTAGAACCGACTTTTGGCGGCATTAACTTGGAAGACATCAAAGCCCCAGAGTGCTTCTATATCGAGAAAAAATTGCGCGAACGCTGCAAAATCCCCGTGTTCCATGACGACCAACACGGCACGGCAATCATTACCGCTGCCGCTGTATTGAACGGCTTGCGCTTTATTGGCAAAGACATTGCCGATGTAAAATTGGTGTGTTCAGGTGCAGGTGCAGCAGCGATTGCTTGCTTGGACTTGCTAGTGGCATTGGGCATGAAACGCGAAAACATGACCGTTTGCGACTCCAAAGGCGTGATTTATCAAACACGCGAAGACCGCGACCGCATGGACGAAAGCAAAGTACGCTATGCGATTGCCGACAACGGTCAGCGCGTGTTGGGCGATGCGGTGGCTGGCAAAGATATTTTCTTGGGCTTGTCTAGCGCAAATGTGTTGAAACCCGAAATGTTGCAACAAATGAACGACAAGCCGTTGGTGTTTGCTTTGGCGAACCCGCAACCCGAAATCTGGCCACCAGAAGCCAAAGCCGCACGTCCTGATGTGATTATTGGCACAGGTCGTTCCGACTTCCCGAACCAAGTCAACAATGTATTGTGCTTCCCATTCATTTTCCGTGGCGCGTTGGACGTGGGTGCAACCACGATTAACGAAGAAATGAAATTGGCAACGGTTCGTGCGATTGCAGACTTGGCATTGGCAGAATCCAATGACGTGGTGGCAGGCGCATACGGTGGCGAAGAATTGAAATTTGGAGCGGAATATTTGATTCCAAAACCATTTGACCCACGTTTGATTGCCAAAATCGCACCCGCAGTCGCGCAGGCTGCTATGGATTCTGGCGTGGCAACGCGCCCGATTACCAACATGGAAGCGTATGTTGAAAAACTCAATCAACAAATCTACAAAACCAATTTGTTTATGCGCCCTGTGTTTGCCCAAGCGAAAAAAGACATCAAGCGCATTGTGTTGGCAGAAGGCGAAGACGAGCGCATTTTGCACGCCGCGCAACAAATCGTATCGCAAAAATTGGCGTATCCTGTGTTGATTGGTCGCCGCGATGTGATTGAGCAACGCTTGGAAGCGCAAGGTTTAACCATTCAAGCAGGCAAAGATTTTGATTTGATTGATTTGGTGGACAATCCGTATTACGAAGAATGCTGGAAAACGTATTACGATTTGCAAAAACGCAAAGGCGTTACCGAAGAAATGGCACGTCGCCGCATGATGGCAAACCAAACTTTGATTGGTGCGACTATGGTTCGCTTGGGTCATGCCGATGGTATGGTGGCTGGCGCAGTGGGTCGTTTCCGCGACCACTTCAAAGTGTATGAAGACGTGATTGGCTACAACAATCCTGAAAACAATGCGTTTGCGATGAATGCGTTGATTTCCAACAAAGGCAATTTCTTTATCGCCGACACTTATGTGATTCACGACCCGACCGCCGAACAACTGGCGCAAGGCACGTTGATGTGCGCGCGTGAAATCAAGCGTTTTGGTATTCAGCCAAAAGTGGCGTTGGTGTCTAATTCTAACTACGGCTCGCACGTAGACAAAGACGCAACCAAAATGCAAGTTACCTTGCAGCTAATCCGCGAACTTGACCCAGAATTGGAAATTGACGGCGAAATGCAAGCTGACGTGGCGTTGGACGAAAAACTGCGCAAGCAAATCTTCCCCGAAACCACTTTGACAGGCACGGCGAATTTGTTGGTGATGCCAAACGTGGAAGCGGCGAACATCAGCTACAATTTAATGCGCGTGAATGCAACCAATGGCATTACAGTTGGTCCAATCTTAATGGGCTTGAACAAACCTGTTCACATGGTGACGTCGATTTCTACCGTGCGCCGTATTGTGAATATGGTGGCGATTGCGGCGGTGGACGCGCAGTCTAAATAAGCGGTAAACCCAAAGTGCAGGCTGCTTTGGATTATTTAAAAGCAACCTGCACATATTACAAATGTTGTTTTTCTTTTAACCTATCGCATAAGGAGTTTTAATATGCACAATCAAATGGATAATTTCACTACCCAATCGGTTGGACAATCACAACAAGAAGTCTTGCTGCAAAAAACCTATGGCTTGCTGGCGTGGTCGTTTTTGCCTACCGCAGCAGGCGCATTTTTGAGCATGGCGGTTAATCTGCTTACTATGTTGGGCAACCAATGGATTATGATTGGCATGATGTTTGCCTTTTTCTATGGCATGTGTTTTTTAATTGAAAAAAACCGCTACAACCAAACAGGCGTGGTATTGCTGATGGTGTTCACTTTTGGCATGGGTGTGTTGCTGGGCCCGTTGTTGACATACAGCGGTATGTTTGCCAATGGCGCGAAATTGGTGGGTGTTGCCGCTGCCATGACCGCAGGCATTTTCTTTACCATGTCGGCTTTGGCGCGTCATGGTAACTTCAATACCAATGCGCTGGGTCGCTTTTTGGCAATGGGTGGCATTGTGTTGATGATTGCCGTGGTGGCAAATCTGTTCTTGCAAATGCCTGTGTTGTCGCTGACGATTTCTGGCGTGTTTGTGGTGTTTAGCTCGTTAATGATTATGTGGCAAATCCGCAATGTATTGGAAGGCGGCGAAGACAGTCACATTAGCGCGGCTTTGACGATTTACATTTCGCTGTACAATTTGTTTACTAGCTTGTTGCGTTTGTTGTTGTCATTCGCTGGCGAAGACTAAATCGCTCAAACAAAGCAGCCTGCACTCGGTTTGATGTGCAGGCTGCTTTTTTTGTGTTATTTTTGTCATCACGACATTATTGGGAGAACCGCCATGTCCGCCACAATCCCCCAAGATTTGCTACTTTGTGAACAACAATGGGCGCAAAAAATCGGCACACAACATCGCGCAGAACGCATCTTGCTAACAGGCGAATCGCATCGTTGCGCCAATTGGCAATTTCAAGCAGCCTGCACGCTTGTGCAAGCCACGCAAGCCCCTGCCGATGTATTAGCCGAACCCAATAGCTTGCCGTGGCGCGAAGCCAGTTTTGACCGCATCATCTCGTTGCACAGCCACACCAGCACCGCCGATTTGGCGTATTGGCTGCAACAATGTTGGCAAGTGGTTGCGCCACAAGGTTCGTTGTTTCTGTTTGGTTGCTGTCCGCATTTTATGTGGCACAAAAAGCAGCCTGCACCCGACAACGCCAATGTGCAGGCTGCTTTGGACGTGCAACGCATCGCCCAAAATATTGGCTGGAATTGTGTTGCCGAATGTTATTTCCATTGCTTGCCTGTGCTGTCGTGGCGATACGATTTGTTTTCGTGGGCGTGGTATGAACACGAAAATCGCATTGCCAGCCCGATTGCTGCGGCTTATGGCTTTCACTTGACCAAACAAACGGTGCAGCGCCCCAATCAAGAGTATGCGGAACAATGGGACGGAGAAATGCCGTATGCGGTTGCCAAACAGATTGCGGATTGAAAAAGCAGCCTGCACTTTTATTCCCTCCCCTTTGTCAAAACAGTCAATTTGCGTTAAGATAGCCTCGTTTTTGCTAACTATTTTTAACGCAACATTGTCCCAACACAAGGAACCACTATGTTCAATTTTGCCCAAATTCAAACCAACCCCTTGCGCCAAGCCATCACCGCTGCTTATCGCCGCGATGAAGTTGAAGCCGTTACCGATATGATTACACGCGCCAATGTGTCCGATGCCGAAAAACAAGCGGCATACCAGTTAGCGCGTTCGCTTGTGTCCAAAGTGCGCGCCGACCGCAGCAAAGCCAGCGGCGTAGATGCGCTCATGCAAGAATTTACGCTGTCTAGCGAAGAAGGCGTGGCGTTGATGTGTCTTGCCGAAGCCCTGCTCCGTATTCCCGACAACGAAACGCGCAACAAGCTGATTCAAGACAAATTATCGGACGGCGACTGGAAAAGCCATTTGGGGCGCAGTCCGTCTATGTTTGTGAACGCGGCGGCTTGGGGCTTGTTGATTACAGGCAAGCTGACCCAAACCGCGCCCAACGAAGAAGCCTTGTCGGGCAGTTTAAGTCGCTTGCTGGGCAAAGGCGGTGCGCCCTTGATTCGTGCTGGTGTCGATGCCGCCATGCGTATGCTGGGCAAACAATTTGTAACAGGTCAAACCATTGAAGAAGCGTTGGCAAACGGCAAAGAGCGCGAAAAAATCGGCTATCGTTTTTCGTTTGATATGCTGGGCGAAGCGGCAATGACCGAAGCGGACGCGCAACGCTATTATCAAGATTATGTCAACGCCATTCACGCGATTGGCAAAGACGCGAACAACGCAGGCATTTATGACGGCAACGGCATTTCGGTTAAGCTGTCTGCCATTCATCCGCGTTATGCGCGCGCCCAACACGAGCGTGTGATGACCGAATTGTTGCCGCGTTTGAAACAGCTCTTTTTGTTGGCAAAGCAATACAACATCGGCTTGAACATTGACGCGGAAGAAGCCAACCGATTGGAATTGTCGTTGGATTTAATGGAAGCTTTGGTGTCCGACCCCGATTTGGCGGGCTATCACGGCATTGGCTTTGTGGTTCAGGCGTATCAAAAACGCTGTCCGTTTGTGATTGATTATTTGGTGGACTTGGCGCGTAGAAACAAGCAAAAATTGATGATTCGCTTGGTAAAAGGCGCGTATTGGGACAGCGAAATCAAATGGGCGCAGGTGGACGGCTTGGACGACTATCCTGTTTACACGCGCAAAGTGCATACCGATGTGAGCTATTTGGCGTGTGCGCGTAAACTGTTGGACGCGCAAGACGCGGTGTATCCGCAGTTCGCCACGCACAATGCCTACACACTGGCGATGATTTATCAATTTGGCGCAAACAAAGAATGGGAGCATCAATGCTTGCACGGCATGGGCGAAACGCTGTACGACCAAGTGGTTGGCGCACAAAATCTGGGTCGCCGTGTGCGCGTGTATGCGCCTGTTGGCACGCACGAAACCTTGTTGGCATACTTGGTTCGCAGGCTGCTTGAAAATGGCGCGAACTCATCGTTTGTGAATCAAATTGTAGACGAAAACATCAGCATTGACAGCTTGTTGCAATGTCCGATTGACGCGGCGCAAAAAACAGGCGGCAAACCGAATGCGGTGTTGCCATTGCCACGCGATTTGTATGGCGAGAGTCGTGCCAATTCGCAAGGCTGGGATTTGTCTAACGAAAATGTGTTGAATGAATTGCAGGCTGCTTTGAATGTTGCCGCCGCGCAAAACTGGCAAGCGCAATCGTTAAGCCCAAGCAGCCTGCAACATCAAGCCGAACAAGCGGTTTTGAATCCAGCCAATCACGATGATGTGGTGGGCAAAGTGGCGTTTGTGCCTGCAACCGAAGTCGGTAAAATCATCGCAACGGCACAACAAGCGCAAACCGACTGGGCAAGCAAGCAGCCTGCACAACGCGCTGCGATTTTGCGTCAAATTGCCGATTTATACGAACAACACACGCCCGAATTGATGATGTTGGCGGTGCGTGAAGCAGGCAAAACGCTCAACAACGCGATTGCCGAAGTGCGCGAAGCAGTGGATTTTTGCCGTTATTATGCCGATGAATGCGAAAGCACTTGCGCCGAACGCGCCGCCATTGGCACGGTGGTGGCGATTAGCCCATGGAACTTCCCATTGGCGATTTTTACAGGCGAAGTGGTGGCAGCGTTGGCGGTGGGCAACACAGTCGTTGCCAAACCAGCCGAGCAAACCAGTTTAATCGCCTATCGCGCTGTGCAGTTGATGCACCAAGCAGGCGTGCCACAAAACGTGTTGCAACTTGTGTTGGGCGCAGGTAATGTGGGCGCGGCTTTAACGCAACACAGCGATATTGCAGGCGTGATTTTTACAGGCTCAACCGAAGTAGCGCGTTTAATCAACCAAACGCTGGCGGCGCGTAATGATTTGCCTGTGTTGATTGCAGAAACAGGCGGACAAAACGCGATGATTGTGGACAGTACCGCGCTTGCCGAACAAGTGTGCGCCGATGTACTCAATTCCGCATTTGACAGCGCAGGTCAGCGTTGTTCGGCATTGCGGATTTTGTGCGTACAAGAAGACGTTGCCGACCACATGGTTAGCATGATTAAAGGCGCAATGGACGAATTGCGCGTGGGCAATCCGCTGGAATTGCACACCGACATCGGGCCTGTGATTGATGCCGAAGCGCAGGCTGCTTTGCAAGCGCACATTGACAAAATGAAAGGTGTGGCAAAACGCTATCACGAAGCGAAGCAGCCTGCACAATCAGGCAACGCCACCTTTATTACGCCGATTTTGTTTGAGTTGGACAACCTAGACCAACTGCAACGCGAAGTGTTTGGGCCTGTGCTACACGTTGTGCGCTATCATGCCAACGAATTGGGCGATTTAATCAAACAAATCAATAACAAAGGCTACGCGCTGACACACGGCATTCACAGCCGCATTGGGCGCACGGTGGAATTTGTGCAAGAAAACATTGAGGCAGGCAATGTGTATGTGAACCGCAATATTGTTGGCGCGGTGGTGGGCGTACAGCCATTTGGCGGACATGGTTTGTCTGGCACAGGCCCGAAAGCAGGCGGTTCGTTCTATCTGCAAAAACTCAGTCGCGGCAAAGCGTGGACGTTGCCCAACGTGCAGCAAGCAGGTAAACCCGATGCAGGCTGCTTGAACACACTGGAAAACATGATTCAATCGCTGTCTATTTCACACGCCGAAAAAGTGAAACTGGGCGGTGTGTTGGGCGAATCGCGTATGCACACGCTCAACAACGCGACCGCGCTGCTCAAAAGCGTAACAGGCGAGCGCAACGAATTGACTTGGCGCGCGCCCAAACAGGTTTATGTGGAAGGCGGCACGCTCAAAAGCGCGTTGGAAGCCTTTGTTCGTATTGCCGCAACAGGCGCACAAGTGGTGGTAGCGCAATCGCACCCATTGAGCCAAATCGCCACGCTGGCAGGCTCGCTCATCAAAGTGAGTGCGTATCCCGAACAAGAGCCACACGTTACCCATTTGGTTGCCTTGGACGTACCCAGCGCCGCACTCAAAGCCGAGTTGGCGCAACGCAATAGCGCGATTATTCGCATCATTGACGCGAGCGCAGGCGTGGACGTGTTGCCTTTGTATGAAGAAATTTCGTGCAGCACCAACACAACCGCAGCAGGCGGCAATGCGAGCTTGATGGCGATGGCAGAAGCGTAGTTTTGAAATAAAAAGCAGCCTGCACTTTGTTGGTAAAGTGCAGGCTGCTTTGTTAAATATAGTGGATTAAATTTAGATTAGGACAAGGCGACAACGACCACCGTGTACACCTAGTACATAAGGGAGTTGGCAACGCTGTACTAATCTAAATTTAATCCACTATAAAGCAGAGTAAAGCAGACAAAGCATAAAAGACAGCATTAGTGTGCGATACAAATGTGCAGGCTGCTTTTTTATTGCTATAATCTGCACCGTTTTTTCCCCTTTAAAACTGTATAGAACAGGAAACAGCGATGGCTTTGATTGTACAAAAATATGGTGGCACATCAGTCGGTTCGGCTGAACGAATTAAAAATGTCGCCAATCGCGTGAAAAAAGCGCGTGATGAAGGACATGATGTGGTAGTGGTCGTGTCAGCAATGAGCGGCGAAACCAACCGTTTGGTGGCGTTGGCGCACGAAATGCAAGAGTTCCCAGACCCACGCGAATTAGACGTGGTGCTGGCGACTGGCGAGCAAGTAACCATCGGTTTGCTGGCAATGGCGTTGAAAAACATCGGCGTAGATGCAAAAAGCTATACAGGCTGGCAAGTAGCGGTAAAAACCGACACGGCGCACACCAAAGCGCGTATTGAAGACATTGACGGCGACAAAATGTTGGCGGATTTGAAAGCAGGTCGCGTCGTGATTGTGGCAGGCTTCCAAGGTATTAGCAGCAATGGCGATATTTCTACGCTGGGTCGTGGCGGTTCGGATACATCGGCAGTGGCATTGGCGGCGGCGTTAAAAGCGGACGAGTGCCAAATCTACACCGACGTGGACGGCGTTTACACCACTGACCCGCGCGTTGTTCCCGAAGCCAAACGCATGGACACGATTACATTTGAAGAAATGTTGGAATTGGCGAGCTTGGGCAGCAAAGTTTTACAAATCCGTTCGGTGGAATTTGCAGGCAAATACAAAGTTCGTTTGCGCGTATTAAGCAGCCTGCAAGAGGGCGGCGACGGCACATTAATCACTTTTGAGGAAGACCAAAACATGGAAAGAGCAGTTGTATCAGGCATCGCCTTTGACAAAAACCAAGCGCGTATCAATGTGCGTGGCGTACCCGACAAACCAGGCATTGCCTACCAAATCTTGGGCGCGGTTGCCGATGCGAACATTGACGTGGACATGATTATCCAAAATGTGGGTAGCGCGGACACAACCGACTTTTCGTTTACCGTACCACGCGGCGACTACAAGCCCACTTTGGAATTGCTGAACAATCTGAAAGACACGATTGGTGCAGCCGAAGTGAGTGGCGATGATACGGTGTGCAAAGTGTCTATCGTGGGCTTGGGTATGCGTTCACACGTTGGCGTAGCTTCGCAAATGTTCCGCGCACTGGCAGCCGACAGCATCAACATTCAGATGATTTCTACTTCTGAAATTAAAGTATCTGTTTTGATTGATGAAAAATACATGGAATTGGCGACTCGTGTGTTGCACAAGGAATTTGGTTTGGATAAATAATCCAAGTTGATAGAGAACACGTTTTAAGCGGTGTAGGCTGCTTGGAACGTGTTTTGCTTTATAACCGCGATATTCAATCAACAAATAATATGAAAATCTATACAAAAATCTGTGGTTTAACCCGAGCGCAAGACGCGATTGCCGCCGCGCAACTAGGCGTTGATGCGATTGGCTTGGTGTTTTTTGCAGGCAGCAAACGCGCGGTTTCGGTGACGCAGGCGCAGGAAATTGTGCGTGCGTTGCCGCCGTTTATGAGTGTGGTGGCGTTGTTTGTCAATGAATCTGCCGAGCAAATTCGGAAGATTTTGGCGCAAGTGCCGATTGATATTTTGCAATTTCATGGCGATGAGTCGCCCGAATTTTGCCGTCAATTTCATCGCCCCTATTTAAAAGCGGTGCGCGTGCAAAGTGTGGCGGATATTGAAGCAGCCTGCACCCAATTTGCCGATGCGCGTGCGGTGTTGTTTGATGCGTTTGTGGAAGGCGCGTATGGTGGGACGGGGCATACGTTTGATTGGGATTTGTTGCCCAAAGATTTGAATCAACATTGGATTTTATCGGGTGGCTTGACGGCGGACAACGTGGACATTGCCGTGCAGCAAACAGGTGCCATCGCGGTTGATGTGTCCAGCGGTGTGGAAAGTGCGGCTGGGGTTAAATCGCTGGAAAAGATGACGCGGTTTATGCAAAAAGTGCAGGCTGCTTTGTAAGCATCAAAAGCAGCCTGCACATTTCATCAAACCAATCAACGAATGCCTTTTGCCAGCAAATCTTGATAACCGCCGTAATTGGTTACATTGGTGTAGCCCATTTTACGCAATTCTTGCAACGCCACTTCAGCACGGCGACCGCTACGGCAATACAAATTCACAGGCGCGTTTTTGTTTGGCTCAACTTTGGCGATTTGCGCGGTAATCGCATCAACAGGAATGTTGTGCGCGCCTTGCAAATGCCCTTGCTGGAATTCTTCTGCCGTGCGGACATCAATCCAAATGCCTTTGGCGCGTGGCGTTTGCACGGTTTGGGTTGCGCTGTTCGGTTGTGCGGCTTGGCTTGCCACTGGGGCTACTAATGCGGCTGCCATCAACAAAGTGCTAACTAATTTTTTCACTATCAAAGTCCTTATAACAAATTATCTCTGTGTTTCAACGGCTTCAAGAGCGCGTAAGGCGTAAGTATACGCCGCCCCCGCGTTAAGTGAAATAGCCGTTGCCAATGCGCCTGCAATTTCGCTTTCGGTTGCGCCTGCTTTAATCGCTTTTTCGGCGTGAACGCTAATGCAGCTTTCGCAGCGCGTGGTAATCGCCACTGCAATCGCAATCAATTCGCGTGTTTTTTCATCCAAGGCTTCGGCAGCCGCAGCGGTTTCCAGCGAGCCATAGGCTTGCAACATTTTGGGGTGATTTTTGCCCAAGTTGCCAAATGATTTTTTAACGTGGGCGGTGTGTTCTTTCCAATCTTTGAACATGGTATTTTTCCTTTGTGTGATAAATAAAACGCGGATTATGTAATCCATAAAAACAAATTACGTTTGCTTTTATGGCGCGTATTATTGCAACTTTTTTTCAGGTATAATGCAATAATCGTATCAAAAAATGGTCAAAAATGGATATTTTAGACAAATGGCTCACGCTGGCGCAATGCTCGGGTAGCGTGAATATTGAATGCCGATTTCAGGGGCGTTGGCATGTGCAGCACCAGCCCAGCGAGCAGCAAATGCAGGCGGTAGCGCATATTGCCACGCAGGGTTCAGGCTATGTTTGGGTTGATGGCGAAACCGAAGCGCGTTATGTGCAAGCAGGCGATGTGCTGTTTTTTCCGCGAGCCACTGCGCATATTTTGAGCCACGATTCCAGTTGCCAAAACGATGGCGATGTGCCCGATTCACAAACAGACGGCGTGTTTTTGCTCAACCAAACGCAGTTTGACGGCAAAAGCAGCCTGCACTTATTTTGCGCGACTTTTGTCTATGACCAGCAAGCCGAAATCATGCAAAGTTTGCCCGATTGCTTGATGCTGTCTATGCCCGATGCGATTTTGCAGCCGATTGTGGCGTTACTGCAACACGAAGTCGCCCAAAAACAACTGGGTTCTATCACAACGGTGAACGCGCTATCGCAAGTGCTGTTGTTGGCGTTGTTGCGACAATATTTGCTGCAAAATGAAGCCGATGCGCCTGTGAGTGGCATCATCAATGCGTGGCGTGATAAGCGGTTACGTGCGGTGGTGCAAGCGGTAAGCCATGCGCCCGAACAAACGTGGTCGGTGGAAGACATGACGCAAATCGCACATGTGTCTCGCGCCCAGTTGATGCGTTTGTTCAAGGCGCAAATGCAAACCAGCCCGCACGCTTTTGTCAATATGATGCGCTTGCAAAAAGGGGCATATTTGTTGCGCCAAAGCCAAGATGCGGTGCTGTCGGTGGCGTTGGCGGTGGGGTTTCAATCGGAAACGCATTTTGGCAAGGCGTTTAAGAAACACTATGGTTGCACGCCTGGGCAATATCGTAAACAGGCGGTGGGCGCACTTTCCTAATTGATTTTGCAGGCTGCTTTTGATGACTTTTTTTACTGCTTTGGTTTTTGCGCTGGGTGTGACTTTGCCGAATATTTTGTTGCTGTGTTTGGGCAAGGTGTTACGCATCAAAAAAACGATTTCTCACGAATTTTGTAGTCAAGCATCGGCTTTGGTGTTTCAGTTTGGTTTGACTTTATTGTTGTTTATCAATTTGTTAGGCAAGCCGTTGGATTTTTCGCAACAAGGGTGATTGGTGGCGGCAGGCTTGCTGTGTACGTTTGCGCTATTTTTGCTTGCCGAATGGTTTGCGCGACGTTTTGTCCCCAATCTTGCCGATAAAGGCGTGTTTGTGCAGGGCGTGTTTCGCAGCAATTTGGGCATTGCAGGCTTGGCGTTGATACAAAATGCTTATGGCGACAACGTGAACCCCACCAATATAAATACCCAAGCAAGATAAACAGGATAAAACGGGACAATTCAAAACAAAGTGGGATTAAAAACTGCAACGCCATTTCACACAGTGAAACAAAAAAACAAAGCGGACAACATCGTCCGCTTTTCGCATTTTTGAGCAAATCACAATCCACGAGCCAACGACGCTTTCACAATATCCAGCAAACGCTTCTCGCCGCCAGACTGCAACACCCCTGAACCATCAATCGGTAAATAAGGACGAGCAGGAATGTGAACTTTACGCCCACGCCCTGCTTGCCCACCTATGTGATGAATTGCTGCATACGGTTTATTAGACCCAATCCGTGCAAAATCATTACCCGACTGCGTAGTCAAACTCGCGGCAAGCTGACCACTTAATTGTAGCGTTTTGCCACCGTCTTTTGCAGCTCGTTTGCTTTGCTGCCAACTTTGACCGCCCCAGCTTTCGCTTTCAAAATTGTCTTCGGACATGCTCAACAATTCCACCGCTATGCTAGACATCATCGGGCGGCGGTTTTCTACGTTTTGCAGCAACCGTGCCATGCCCCTGTCAAAATCGCTTGTGTCTAAACTGATTTGCAACATCTTACGCTCCCAATCCCAATAATTCAGCTACCCACGCCAGCTGTGCCAAAGTCAAAGCATTGCGGAATTTTTCCTGCAACATCATTTCTTTGACCGCCACACGAGCCAATTCGGGTGGTACGTTTTGCGCTTTGTTTATCGCCATTTGTGCGGTGCGTTGCAAAAACGTCTTGCCTTGATTGGCGTTAAATCCTGCATTAAACTGTCTGTCCACGCGAATGCCTGTGCGTTGGGCGTAACGCTGTTCACCTGTGGATTTGTTTTCGCCAATATCTACGGTAATGGTTTCCAGTTTTGGGCTGGGTAATACTTGGCTTTCGCCACGCTCACGCGATAAAGGACGAACATGACAACGGCAACGAAAATCCAACGGCGGATACAAACTCCCCCAAACAGCGTCATCAGCCGAATACACGCGACCGTGCAATTTTCTGTGTGTTTCGCGTGTGCGTTTGTCGTTGATGGCGACATATTGCCAATAGGGGTGCGTGTCTTTTGCGGCAACCATTTCCGCGTATCGAGCTGCCATGTAAGCGGATTGCAAATTGGTTAAATGAATCGTTTTCAGGCAGTATGGGCTGCCAAGTTGTACGTTTTGAATTTCGCCTGTGTCGAGGTTTGGACGTTCTTGTTTGCCCCACCAGCCTTTACTTTGTAATACAGGCGTGAGTTCGCGTTCAAAATCTTTGAATGTTTGCCCTTGTTCGGCTGCCTTAACCACCGCTTGATGAATGTCGTTCGCTACGTCCATGCCCGCCGTTTTCGCAACGGTAAACGCGGAAACGTGTGCGTCATCAAGCATCTCTTGCCAATCCCACGACACGTCCACGCGCTTTTGCTTTAAATAGGCAATCGCATTTTCAGGCTGCATTCCAAAAATGACTTTGATGTCTTCGGCGGTCATGATTTCACTCCGCTTGCACTTCCAAACGCCCCACTAAATCCGCCAAGAAAATCAGTCGTGCCAATTCATCTTGTAGGGCTTGGTCGTTCATGTTTGGATAATTTTCGGCTAATTGATGTAACACGATTTCGGGCGTTGCACCGTTTTGTAAATTCTGAACAAATGTATTTGTGAAATCAGCTTTACCGCCTACGGCATACCCTTTTATACCCAAATCAAAGATTTGGACAAAAGGGCAAGGCAGCTTGAAAGAAAGAGATAAAACATTAGTTCAGTAAACGCGATTTACAACGCCAATGTCTATATTGACGGCGTGAATTTATTGGGTCAGGCAAGAGAGTTCAAAATGCCTGAAATTGAAATCAAACAAGAAGACTTTGACGGCTTGGGCTTGGTGGGACAAATCAAGTTGCCAAGCGGCGTGGAAGCATTGGAGGGCGAAATCACTTGGAACAGCATTAACCCTGAATGGGCAAACAAAGCGTACAACCCATTCAAAGCCGCACAGTTGATGGTGCGCGGCAATTTGCAAACTTTTAACGCGCAAGGCTTAAAAACCGAAGTGCCTGTTGTGATTACAGTCAGCGCGATGTTCAGCAAAAATGCCCTTGGCACGTTTAAGCCGAAAGAGAAATCCGAGCATCCGACCACATTCCAATCAGCTGAATGCCGTGTCGTGATTGATGGGCGCGAATATCTGTATTACAACGCCTTTACCAATACTTATCGCGTAAACGGTTCGGACGCATTGAGCCAATTCCGCAAAAACATCGGCGCATAACTTTCGGTTAGCCTGCAACAACAAAACCAATCTTTCCCAACATCGGCAAAGATTGGTTTTTTAATGCGCGTTAAAAGTCAGCAAAGCAGCCTGCACTTAAACTGCCACTTTCATCAACCTCGTTTAGGAGAACCAAAATGTCTGTTAATCCAGCACAGCAAATCAAACAAGATTTAGGCGTACAAACCATCGTAACCCTGAAATACCCCGTTCGTCTTGCCACAGGCGAAACCCTGCAAAAAGTAACGGTGCGCCGTCCCAAAGTAGGCGATTTACGCGCTGTGATGCACATTGAAAATGAAGCCGAGCAAGGCTTGATGTTGGTATCGCGTGTAACGGGTTTAGTGCCAGAAGATTTAGACGAGTTGGATTTGAAAGATTTGGAGGCATTGCAAGCCACCTTTCGCACCGAAGAAGAAGCAGTTTAACGCACCCAGTCAGCAGCTATTTCACAAACAGCTATTGGCAGCGTGTGCCGATGTGGCGTGGTGGTTTGGGTGGAGCGTTCAAGAAATTTACGATTTGCCATTAGATGAATTTGCCGACTGGCTAGATGAAGTCAATCGGCAAATTAAGGCGAAGTATCAGAAATAGGATTAGGCGTTGCGCTCACGTTCGGCAGCAATTTCGTGCTGTAAATCGCGGCAGTAGCCGTTATTGGTGTCGGCATCATCTTTACCAAACGCAGCGCGGAATACATCGGCAATGCCAGCCAATACCGTTGCTGCAAGCAATGGCAGAAACAGCAGCAAAGCCAAAACCATTATGCCCCAAATAAAAATCATGATAAGCACCTTGTCAATAAACAAGTTTTTAACACGGAAATTATAATACATGGCTTCAGATTTAAGTTTATCTATTAGCGTGTCGGCGGTGGTTGACGGCGCATTGTCGGGTTTAACCAACATCGGCAAGGCGATGAATACGCTCAAATCCACCACCACGAATTTAACCGCTAAACAAAAGGAATTAGGCGAATCATTAGAGCGCAATAAAGACCGTTTGAGCAGTACATCTGCCGCGCATTTGTGGCGGCAATACAATCAAGTTGGTTAAGCAATTGATAAATTAACGCGCAAACACGAACAGCTTGCCAAAATCGCAGCGCGTAAAATTGGCAATCAAGAACAATGGCAAAATTTAAAAGGGCAATGGCAAAACGCAGTCTCTGCGGCTGGTGCATTGATATTGCCTGTTAAGTTGGCAATTGATTTTGAAAGCGCGATGGCAGATGTTAAAAAAGTCGTAGATTTTGAAACACCCGAGCAATTTAAGTAAATGGGCAACGATATTGTGGCGATGAGTCGCAAAATCCCCATGGCCGCGACAAAATTAGCCAAAATCGTGGCGTTAGGTGGTCAATCGGGTATTGCCCAAAACGACTTGATGAGATTTACCGACAGCGCAGCCAAAATGGGCGTGGCGTTTGATGTCTCCGCAGAAAAAGCAGGGCAATCCATGGCGGAATTGCGCTCGGCATTCCAACTTGACCAAAGTGGCGTGGAAACGCTAGCCGATAAAATCAATTATCTGGGCAATACCACACCTGCTGCTGCCAAATGCATTATGGAAATTGTGCAGCGTGTGGGTGCGTTTGGTACGGTGGCTGGATACAACACAGGTACGGTGGCGGCACTTGGCGCAACCATGCGTGGTTTTGGTATTCAAGAAGAAATGGCGGCGACCAGTATTAAAAACATGATGTTGGCACTGGTGGCAGGGGAAACCGCCACCAAAAGCCAAAAAGCAACATGGAAAGAATTAGGGTTTGACCACGAGCAAATCGCCAAAGATATGCAAAAAGATGCGGAAGGCACTACGCTGAAAGTGCTGGAAGCGGTGTCAAAACTAGAAAAATATAAACAAGCATCAACACTGAAAGAATTATTCGGTAGCGAGTCCTTGTTGGGTATTGCGCCATTTCTTACCAGCATTGATACTGTTAAGAAAATTTAGAAGGTGTGAAGAGTGCCGCCAATTTTGACGGCTCAATGAATAAAGAATATGAAGCACGTGCCGCGACTACTGCCAATAATATTCAGTTGTTAAAAAACAGTTTGACGGGACTGGGCATTACAGTTGGCTCAATATTGTTGCCAGCCGTTAATCGTTTTGTTGTTTTGTCCACCAGCGTAGTCAATGCGCTGACCGATTGGGCGCAACAGCACCCTGTTTTAACCCAAGCGATTGTCGGCACAACTGCCGCTATTTTGGCGTTCATTTCTGGCGGTTTTGTCATACGTGTGCTGGGTAATCGTATGATGGCAGTATTGCTTTCGGTACGCGGTGGTTTTGCTGCTTTAAGTGCTAGCATTACTGCGGTTCGTGCAGTCATGCAAGGTGGTGTAGCGTTATCCTCGCTTGAAGGCAATTTAGGTAAGGTAATACGAGCGTTTACAACTGTTCGTACAGCGATTATGGCATTTAGTTTATCTTCCGCAATGGCTTTTGCCCCTGTATTGCTGGCGATTGCAGCGGTCGCGGCCGCAGCAGCGTTGATTTACATTTACTGGAAACCGATTAAAGCCTTTTTTATTGGCTTTTGGGACGGTTTTAAAGACGGTATTGCGCCCATTATGCCTTTGCTGGAAATGATAGGGGCTGGCTGGAAAGGTTTATTTGATTTGGCTGTGGCATTTGTGCAGCCGATTATCGCGTGGTTTCGTGAGCTGGGTTTGGTTAGCGATAGCACGGCACAAAAAGCCCAAGGTTTTGGCTATTACGTCGGCGCAATGCTGGGCAGCCTATTTGGCAGCGTTATCACAATCGGTCAGATGATTATTTCAGGCTGGCAGATGATTTTTGACGGTGTTTTTTCGTTAGTGTCATCTTTGTGTGAAACGATTAAAGCTGTTTGGAACGGCGGTTTAACAGGCATTTTAGCCTTAATTATGAGCTGGTCGCCACTGGCTTCATTTGTCGCGGTCTTTTCAGGCTTGTTTGCGTGGTTTGCAGGGCTGCCTGCTACCTTTGCCGCGTATGGCGGCATGATGATTGACGGTTTAGTCAATGGCATTAAATCCAAAATTGGTGCGGCGGTTGGCGCGGTGCAAAGTTTGGCGACACGGATTAAGGGCGCGTTTACCAGTCCAAAATCTATGGACATTCACTCCCCCAGCCGAGTGTTTAGGAGCTACGGCGGCTACATTACCGAAGGTTTGGCATTGGGCGTGAATAGCGGCGCAGCGCAACCATTAAACCGCATTGGGCAACTTGCAGGCAGCTTGAAAGAGCGGTTTGCAGGGCGAATGCGTGGCTTTAATAGCGACTTATCCGCTCGCTTATCCGCCAATGCCGACACGCTCACCCAAGCGCGAAGCACCGCAGTCGCACAATCCACCGCCAATGCCAACAGCGCAATCACAATTCACTTCAACCCAACCATCAACGCGCAAGGCGGTAATCTGCAACAAATTGAAACCGCGTTACAAATGAGTTTGCGCGAATTTGAAGAATTATTTAAACGCATGATGGCGGATAAAGCACGGAGGGCATATTGATGTTTGCACAATTAGGCGATGTCCGTTTTGAGCTATTAAACAGCTTTACCAGCCTAGAAGAAACGCACCACACCCAATTTGCCAAACACGAGGTACTCAAAGGCAGACCGCGTTTGCAAGCGATGGGTAATGATTTGACCGAGTTACGGTTCGGCATCAAATTGCATTGGAAACTGGGCGATGTGGACACGGCATACAAGGGCTTGATTGCCGCCAAAGAAGCGCAAAAAGCCGTGTCGTTGGTGTACGGTTCAGGGCGGTTTGCAGGCTGGTTTGTGATTGAGCGGCTAACCAGTCGCACCACGATGATGGACGAGCAAGGGCGCACCGCAGCGCGTGAAATAGATGTAGAGCTAACCGAATTTGTCGGTGACCCAAACAATCCATTGCCTACGCCAGCCATTCTTTCAGGCAGCCAAACCCCACTCATGGCAATGCTGCCTGAAAGCGTGCGTAGTCAAGTGTCGGACGTGGTGGTGGCGGTGGAGACAGGGGTCAAAATCTATCACGCCGTAGAAGACCAAATCGGCGAAGTGCAAAGCATTATTCAGGCTGCCAAAGAATTGAAAAACGACCCAGCAGGGGTCATCAATCTTGTCGGCGACAGTTTAGGCATTGCCAACGGCGCACTCGGCAAACTGCCTGAAATCACATCGCTATTGGGCGATTTATCAGGTGCGGCAGAGTTTACCGCCCAAGCTAGCCTAGCCACACACCAACTGGGCAGCGCAGTCGGGCATTTACGCGCAGGCTATGAAAGCGGCACGGTAGGCGATTGGTTGGTTTCAGGCAGCAATGCGATTGATGAAGCAGCCGAAAGCATGAGCAACGGTGCAGCAGCCGTGCAAACCTTAACCGCGTTTCTAGCCATAAGGGGAGACAGCTAAATGAACGGCGTTTTAATCTACACCACGCGAGACGGCGACCGTTGGGACACCATTGCGCACAAGCATTATGGCAATGCGCTAATGATAAGCGGTTTAATTGCCGCCAATCCCCATTTACCACTTGCCGAACAATTTAAAAGCGGTTTGACCGTGTTTGTGCCCGTGTTGGACAGCAAACCCAAAAACAGTCAGGAGCAATTACCGCCATGGATGCATTAGGATTTTTAAATGCCCTTTCAGGCAGTAAAGCAAGCAGCCTGCACCCTGTAACCGCCCCCGATTTCCTGCTAACCTACGAACAAAAAGACATCACAGCCGACATCGCGCCCTATCTGTTATCGTTTACTTACACGGATTATTTGAGCGACCAGTCGGACGAACTGCAAGTGAGTTTTGAAGACGTGGACGGGCGTTGGTTGCGAACATGGTATCCCAACCAAGGCGACAGTTTGAGTTTATCTTGCGGCGACCAGTTCACAGGTCTTGTGAACTGGGGCAGTTTTGAGATTGCCGAATTGGAATACGAACACAGCAAAAGCGGTGGCAGTATCATCCATTTAAAAGCATTAAGCACAGGCATTACCAAAGCCAATCGCACCCTACAAGCCAAAGCCTACGAAAACACGACACTAGCCCAAATCGTCCGCCTGATTGCCAAACGGCTAAAACTATCGGTAACAGGCACGGTGGCAGACATCAAAATCCAGCGCGTAACCCAATATCAAGAGCGCGATGTAGAATTTCTCACGCGATTGGCAAAAGAATACGGACACAGTTTCAAAATTGTGGGCAAGACTTTGGTGTTTACCAGCCGTGCTGAATTGGTCGGACAAAAAGCCGTTGCCGTGATTGATTTTGCCGATGTGTTGCGGATTCGTTTGCGTGATTTGATTAAGGGCGTACCGCAAGCGGTGGAAGTGCAAACCTACGACCAAAAGAAAAAACAAACCCGAAAAACCACCAAAAAAGGCAAGCCGCGCCGTCCGAAAAAGAAACGCCAAACCACCAGCGACACCTTGAAAATCGTTGCCAACAAAGGCGAAAGCCCCGAGCAAACCGAACACCGCGCCCAAGCTGCTTTGGACAACGCGCAAGATGAGCAAAATTCAGGCAGCCTGACGGTGGTGGGTAACGCTTTGTTGGTAGCAGGGCAAATGGTGGAGCTGCAAAATTTTGGGCAATTTAGTGGGCGATATTTGGTTAAACAAGCGCGACATGATTTCAGCAAACGCGGTTACACAACTGAATTAGAAGTAAAGATGATTGAATACCTTGACGAAAATACGGAGAACGCGAATGCAAACGCATGATTTTGGCGCAACCTTGCAATTTGGCACAGTTGCCGAAGTGGACGACAAAAAACACGCCGTGCGTGTGGATTTGCCAGCCTTGGAAAATTTGCAAACCGATTGGCTGCCTGTGATTACACTTGGTGCAGGTGGCAACCAATTTTATTGTTTGCCCGATGTGGGTGCATTGGTAGTGTGCGTGTTGGACGCTCGCGGCGAAAGCGGCGTGTGTCTCGGGGCGATTTACAACGATGCCGACCCTGTGCCAGCGACCAGCCGTGATATTCATGTGTTGCAATACACCAACGGCACGCGCATTCAGCACAACCGCAAAACGGGCGATATTTTGATTAAGACCAGTGGCACGGTTACGATTGATGCCGATTGTGTGATACAAAAAACGCTGGCGGTAAATGGCTTGCTGACTTACACGGCTGGTATGGCAGGTTCAGGTGGTGGCGGTGCAGCCGCAACGATTTCAGGCAGCTTGAAAGCAACAGGCGATATTACTGCTGGCAATATTTCGTTGCAAAACCATACTCACATGGAGCAAGGAGATGGTGCGCCAACTTCTGCCGCGCAGTAATCATTTTTGTAAACACGTTGTCAAAAATAGCCAAATTTCCCGACATCGGGAATTTTGTCCCCCAAGTCCTACGGATTGCGGCAGGACTTTTTTTAATGCGCGTTAAAAGTCAATATGCCGTCTTAAAGCCATAATCACACCATGAACTACGAACACCCCATTTCCCAACATTGGCAGCTCGCACAAGGCGGACACGGCATCACGCAAGGCGCGGACGACATTGATTTATGTATCCACAATATTTTGTCCACGCGCAAAGGCGCAGACGTATTACGCCCCAATTTCGGCTCAAACCATTTTGATTATTTGGACACGCCCGAAGACATCTTCGTGCCAAACGTGGTGCGTGAAATCACGCTGGCGATTCAAACATGGGAAAAACGAGCCGTAGCAGAACGCGTACGATTTAGCGGCAACGCCCCACACATCACGATGATTGTGGAATGGCGAATCGCGAACGACATCGCCAGCGAACTCTATCAAACCCAAATTTACGCAACAGGAACAGCAACATGAATGTGAGCGATTTAAAACGCGAAGAAGTCAAAATCGTGGACGACAACCCTGAAACGGTGTTGGCGGAAATGATTGCGGATTACGAATCACGCACAGGCAAAACGCTGCAACCTGCCCACATTGAACGCTTGCTGATTAACACATTCGCCTACCGCGAAACGCTCAACCGCCAGCAAATCAACGAAGCCTATCGGCAACAACATGTCCGTTTTGCCACAGGTTTGATGTTGGATTTATGCGGTGATGACGTGAATACGCCACGATTGGAAGCGTCTGCCGCTCGTTGCACGATACGGTTTCAGGCTGCCAATTTTAGCGGCGAAGTGAATATCCTAATCGGGACATTGGTATCCGTGGGCGATGTCGTTTTTAGCACGATTGAACAAGGTCAATTAAACACCAATCGCACCCAGCAAGATTTACAAGCAGCCTGCACTCAAACAGGCGAACGCGGCAATCCGTGAAATCGTGCGGCGTTTGGGTTTGGGTGAAATCAATCTTGTGGAAGGCTTAAATAGCAAACAGCACAACGCCAAAATCAGCCGAGACGGCAAATACGTTTACGGACACGCCGACCGCTGGGCGCATTACCGCATTGAATTAAACCAAACCATTACCAACGACCAAGCCGCTTTATTACGCAAAACACTACACGCTTTTGCACCAGCACGTTGCGTGTTGGCAGCATTGGATTTTCGTGCTGCTGCCCTGCGCCACAACGGCACAGCCCAGCGCGACGGCACATTCAACAAAGGAACTGCATAAATGGCAAATTTAAAAGAAACCCCAGTCTGGGAAGCAGGCGTTTACCAATGGGAAACATCCGACCCTGTGATGGGTGGTGAAAATGGCATTGACAATAAGCCCACACGCCAGCTCGCCAATCGCACATCATGGCTCAAAGCAGAAATGGCTCGCATTAACGATTTAATCCATGCAAACCAGCAAACAGCTACACAACAATTCGCACTCAAAACCACCACTATCACAGCAGGAGCAGGTTTAACTGGCGGTGGCGTGTTACGCGACAATCAAACTTTGTCATTGGGTAAACCGTCCAAAATCACAGCAACCACAACCAATTTAGCCGTTAGCAATACGCATACGCATGAAATCGATAAAGCCAGTGGTGCGGTGGCAGGCATTGTCATGCTCTCAGCTTCTACCAGCAGCACCGCAACCGACAAAGCTGCGACACCCAGTGCCGTCAAAGCCGCGTATGACCTTGCCGCCAGCAAAGTCAGTTTAACTGCCAACCAAGCCATTGCAGGCAGCAAAACATTCATCAATCCCATTATTGTTGGCGAAACGAGCAGTTGGGAAAAAATGAGATTCAACGTCAAAGGTGGACACTGGCAACTTGAATTTAATCCTGCTGGCATAGACGGTAAATCTTTGAATTTTCTGTTTACTTCGTCCGAAAAGAATCCGCAACAAACACGCATTCGCTTTCCAACCGTTACCAAGCATCAAAACGTCGCCTATGAAAGTTGGGTGGAGGGCGCGATTAACAAAGTTGTGGGACGTTTTGCCGCCAGTAACCACACTCACACATGGGCAAGCATCACAGGCAAGCCAGCCACGTTTGCCCCAGCAGCGCACACCCACACCGAATATCTACCCAAAACAGGCGGAACGATTGATGGAAATTTAAAAATTCAAGGTCATTCAGATAATTGGTATGGCAGTTGGATAAACAATACCAATGCTTTGGGCAGTGCTTTTTTACATTTAGCAACAGGCGGAATCACTCGTGCAGGGATTGAAACTTCCCACGAAGGCAACGGCTCATGGCGCATCGCTTTGATGGGAACAGCACAAGGCGATATCAACCAAGACCGCCACGAACAATTAATGACAGTTAGCGCCGCCAGCGTTTGGACAAAAGCTTACGGCAGCCTGCACGATTACTTCACGCGCCGTAATGAGTTCGCCGTTCAAGCCACAGATAACGGCTATACCCGATTACCCAATGGCTTAATTTTGCAATGGGGCAGTTTCTATTACAACGATTTGCCCAGCTGGAATAATACATTTGATATCACCTATCCCATTACATTTCCAAACAAAGTATTGTCGGTTGTCGCCTGCGGTGCAGGCTACCAAGGCACGCCAACCAACGCCGCCACTTTGCGTAATCACAATTTCACAGCCTATGTACGAGAAATGTACACAGGTGCAGAGGCTGGCGGAGTGCGCTGGTTTGCAATCGGTTTTTAAAGGAGATAATCGATGAGTATTTATTTTGATTACGGTGTACAAACATTTTTTGACGACACCATTCACAGCACCATTCCTGACGGTGCGGTGCTTATCACAACAGAGCAGCATCAACATTTACTGTCCGCCATTAATCGTGGCGCAAAAGTTGGACGCGATTTAACCATTTATGAAAAACCGTCCGCCAATCATATTTGGCAGCCCGACACAGAAACATGGCAAATCAACGCCCAACGCCAAGCCGAGCAGCACGCACAAAACCAAGCCACCGCGTGGGACAACATCAAACAAATGCGCTACCACAACACCCATTCAGGCGTATTTGTGCCGTCCGTGGGCAAATGGTTTCATACCGACGATGCCAGCCGTATTCAATACGTCGCCCTGCAAACCATGCCACAAATGCCAAGCAGCCTGCAATGGAAAACCATGGACAACCATTTTGTCCCCATGAACAAAGCCTTGTTGAGCGAAATTCTCGGCGCAATGATGCTGCACGAAACCGCCGATTTTGCCAATGCCGAACAACACCGAGCCGCCATGCTAGCAAGCGATAATCCGCTGGATTACGACTTTTCGGGCGGCTGGCAGGAAATTTATAGTGGATTCAATTCAACAGGACAAGGCGACAACGCCCGTCGTGTACGCGTGGTACATAAGGGCGTTGGTAACGCTGTACTAGGTTGAAGTGAATTCACTATACAAGGAGAGCGTATGATTTACCTAGCTTTATACAAAGGACACCGCAACGGACATTGGTACGCACCGCGCGTTGCTTTGGCGCGATTGTCCGACTGGCTAATCCGCCAAGTAACACACGGAAAATACAGCCATTGCGAAATCGCCATTGCCAAAGAAAATGGCGTATATAGCTGCTATTCCAGTTCAATCCGAGACGGCGGTGTGCGCTTCAAAGTCATGCCCTTGCCGCCTGACAAGTGGGATTTAATCCGCGTGGATTTGCCTGAGCAGCGCGTACATGAGTTTTACGCTCAAACCAAAGGTGCGAAGTACGATTGGGCTGGCTGTTTGGGGATTGCCTTACCTGCCTTGCGCCAAAACGTGAAAAAATGGTTTTACAGCAAATGGTGTGCAGCGGTGTTAGATTTAAAGCAGCCTGCGCGGTTTAGTCCGAATGGTTTGGCGAAACAGCTTTCAGGCAGCCTGAAATAGCAAAAACCCTGTCTGAAACACAGACAAGGTAGACAAAACAAAAACGGCTGCGTGGCGGTGTAGCGAGCACCGTTCCCACGCCAGCATCAGCAGACGAAGCCTGCGTCAGCCTTTTTGACCGTACTCTCGCGAGAGTGGTCAGAATTTTATCACTCTGACACAAGGAACTGCAAAAAATGAAATTACGTTGCAAAAATCAAAGTTGTAATAAATTATTGGCAATCGGCTATGGCAATGTGCAAATCAAATGTCCGCGCTGTAAGCAAATTAGCCAATTCCAAACACGACGATAACATCGTATTTTGAGTACCACGAGTACCTAATTCATCATAAATAAGGATTCGTATGACTCAAAAATCGCTACCGATTATCCCGTGGATGGGTGGCAAACGCCGTCTTGCCAAACGTTTGTTACCCTTGTTTCCCGAGCATTCTTGTTATGTGGAGCTGTTTGCAGGCGGTGCAGCGTTGTTCTTTATGCGTGAGCAAGCCGCCAAAACCGAAGTGTTGAATGACATCAACGGGCAACTGGTCAATCTCTACCGCGTGGTGCAACATCATTTTGATGAATTTGTCCGTCAATTTGATTACACTTTGACAAGCCGTGAAGTGTTTACACGCCTGCACGCTACGCCGCCCGAATTACTGACTGATATTCAACGTGCAGCACGGTTCTTTTATATTTGCAGTGCAATACCTTTGGTGGCAAAACAACGGGTCAAACATTTGGTACAGCGACGACAGAAAAAGCATGGAATGCAACGCAAATCGCCGAAAAATTGCAGGCTGCACGACAACGGCTAGGTGGGGTATTCATTGAAAACGAACCGTGGCAACGTTGTGTCAAACGCTACGACCGACCGCATACATTCTTTTATGCCGACCCACCGTACTGGCAAGTCACAGGTTACGAGCGTGTATTTGATTGGACGGAATACGAACAGCTTGCTCAAACGATGCGAACCATGCAAGGTAAGATGATGTTGAGTATTAATGACCACCCCGATATTCGCGCATTGTTTGCCGAGTTTAATATTACAGAATTGCAGCTAGCTTATTCTGTGGGGCGCAAAGCAGAAAGCCGCATACAGCGTGGTGAGTTGGTTATTTGTAACTACTGATTTCAAGCAGCCTGCAACAACAAAAGCGACTGAAACGTCGCTGTTGTTATGTTTGATGCTATAAATTCAAATCCAAACGTTTATGGTATCAAAGTTGCAGCGGTTTTATAGGTAATAGCCAGCGATGAGATTGCTCAATTTGCACAGTTGTAAAAAATCCTGCTTGTAATAAGCAGGATTTGAAACTTTGTTGCACGGTAGGAAATAAATAGTAAGTGGGTTTATCTTGCAAAATGTGGGGAGAATTTCGCGCGTGGCATCAGCTGAAACGCAAAAATACCACGCTGATTTGTATCACGTCTAAACCGCAGTCAAGCATGGCAAAGCACGCGGATATTCACATTCAGGCTGCGGTTTCGCAAGAGGCGTGTCCGCTTGGTCTGGCGCCAACTTCTAGCACCACGGCGGTTTTGGCGTTGGGCGACGCGTTGGCGATTGTGTTGTTGAAAGCGCGTCAGTTCACATCGGAAGATTTTGCGTTGAACCATCCAGCGGGCAGTTTGGGCAGACGTTTGCTGCTGACGGTGGGCAATTTAATGCACTCTGACAGCGAGTTGCCTGCGGTTGAAGAACACACTTTGCTGAAAACAGCAATTGTGAAAATGAGCGAAAAAGGTTTGGGTATGCTGGCGATTGTAGATGCTTCAGGCTGCCTGAAAGGGATTTTGACGGACGGGGATTTGCGCCGCTTGTTTGAAAAGCGCGACACGTTTGCTGGTTTAACGGTGAACGATGTGATGCACGTTTCGCCGCATTCTATTACGCCTGAGAAACTGGCAAGCGAAGCGGTGAAATTCATGCAAGATAAACGTGTGAGCGGTTTGCTGGTGTGTGATGAAGCTGGGAAATTGGTGGGTGCGTTGAATATGCACGATTTGTTAAAAGCACGTGTGGTTTGATGGTTTTCAGGCTGCTTTTATATGAAATGCAGCCTGAAACAAAACGCAGCCTGAAAATGGTTTTTCAGGCTGTGTTTTTTTATAGATTTTCCCAATAAGGAAACTTAGCATTACTTGGAAACTGATAATTATCTGCCCACCAAGGCACAAACGCGGTGTTAGTTTTATCTTGTAACCCAATCATAAAGCGCAAATTATCATCTAACTGAGTGGCATCGATGGCTTTATCTTGGTTTGCACCTTTGGGTAACGCAAGTTGGTTGTGCCACAACACTACAGGTATGCGATAACCTGCTTGCGTGGTTGGGCTGTGTCCTGCAAAGTCTTTCACGTGTCCCACTTCATTGCCGTGGTCGGACAGGAAAATCAAGCCGCGTGATTCAGCTTTGTCTTGCTTGAGCATCGTGAAAATGTTGTTGAACACCCAATCTTGATAAGCGACGCTGTTGTCGTATTCATCGCGCAGATTTTTTGTCCACGAGCTGGCGTTGATTTGCGCCAATTGCGCTTGAACGGGCTGTTCTTGCGCGTTGTCTTGGGTGGGGAATAGTTTAAATTTGTCGGTGTATCGCGCGGAATAATTGGGGTGTGAACCAATCAAATGCACCACAATCAGTTTCTTCGGTGCGTTATCTGCCAACGCGTTTTTCACCAAGGGGAACAGTTCTTCATCTTTGGCAAAACTGCTGCGCCCTGAACGTTTGTTGTTGTAAATCGCTTGGTCGGTAAACGCGCCAAATAGGGAGGCGATGTAGCTGTCGTCTTGGTTGCTTAGCCAAAAGGTTTTGAAACCTGCGGATTTTGCGTCTGCGAGAATGCTTTTGGTTGGTACGTATTCAGGTTGCGCGGCTGGCACATCGGTTAAGATGGATTTCACTGCGCCTAATGTGGACGGATAACCTGAATAGGCATTGCAGAAAATCGTCAGTTCGTTTTGTACGGCGAACATATTGGGGTTGGTGTGGCGTGGGTAGCCGCAAGAATGTAAATTGTAGCTGGTTAAACTTTCGGAAATAATCAGGATAATAGTTTGTTTTTCTTGAAAGTTTGGTAGCTTGCTGATGTTTGGTTGAGCGTATTGCGTCCAGTTGTGCTGCCAGTTTTTGTGTTCAACCAGTTGGGCTTTGAACTGCTGGATAGATTTGACGTAGTTGCGCCAAAAAATGGGGGGCGACACGGCGCGAATGGGTTTGATTGCCCATGCGGTTACGCACAGCAAACCGATGATAATCGGCAAAATCCATGTGCTTTTTTGGTTTTTTTGGACAAGTGGGCAGTCGCGGTTGTAGATTTTGGTGAACAGGAAATAGCTCAGCATGCCCAAGCCAACAAATATGGCACTGGCGACACCTAAATAGGGCAAGCTGTGCGTGAAATATTCTGTGGCTTCGTTGAGCGATGTGTTGGCGATGGATTGAACGATGAAATAGGCGTTGATTTTGCTGTTATACAGCAGCCATGTAGCGGACAAAGTCATGCTGTGAAGCAGGAATAGGGCGTACCACAAGATTGCCAGCACGAGATAAATTTTGCTGCGTTTTTTGTGGAATAGGGCGATGAATGCGTTGCCCAGCAAAGAGAGAAAGCCGATTTTTAAACCGTCTGTTACGTCACCTGAATAGGCAAGTAAACCGCCGATGATGATGGACGGTAAGAGCAAGATAAGATAGTTGATGAAATATTTTTTGTTCATTTGAGTAAATCCTTTGTTTTTCAGGCTGCATTTTTGATAAATGATAGAAAATTTTGCTTGGTAGGGACAAGGTTTACCCCATAGGTATCTACACAAGTTTTGCAATGGAGCGTCGGCGGCTCGCCGACACATTTTAGCGTACAGAAAATGTTTATTTACAAGCTACATCAGTAAGCAATAATACCAATTTTCCAAAATTTAACTATTTGGTGGTGTCCTGAAAAGTGTGCTGTAAAACTAAACAATGCCAAAGTGAATATCAAAGAAAGCTAAATAAAAAACTTTCTTGTGATAAAACATACTGTTAGAAAAGCAACACGTTTTTCTAAACGCTCGCCTTACTTTGTGCCGTAAACGACAATTATTACCCTCAATGCCAACTGTGTGTTGCTTACCAACTAGATGTCATTCTTCATTTGAAAAGACATTTAAAAATGCAGCCCAGTCATCGGTCGCAATTCTGTCATAGGTTACACGCAACTCTTTCAAACGCCGTTTGAGTGCTCGCGCTGTTGCTAAATCGCGCTTACCCCAAACGTAAGCGACAATTTCGCCACTTTCTCTGTGATAGGCATAGACTAGCCACACTTTATTAGACTTGTTACCGACAAATGTCCAAAACTCGTCTATTTCAAGTGTAGGGTAATGTTTTTGTTTAGGAAATGGCTCAAACTCATGGCGTTTTAAAGCAGCCTGAACTTTGTCTTTGCTGTAACCCGTAATTGCTGCAATATCGCGAATACCACAACCTCTAACGGTCATTCTCCAAACCTGCTCATCAGCTTTGGAATGACAACCCTTATAGGTAAGGTTATGGTCGCCAATAAAATTACGACAACAATCTTTTCTAAAAGTATGTTTTATCACAAGAAAGTTTTTGATTTAGCTTTCTTTGATATTCACTTTGGCATTGTTTAGTTTTACAGCACACTTTTCAGGACACCACCACCGAATTTATGATTACAGCTGGTAATGTAAATGATATTGTTGTTACGCCTGATTTATTGGCACAATTGGACTTAAGTGATAATGAAACCGTGTGTGCTGATAGGGGTTTTGACAGTAATACTTTTCGTCGGTTAATTCATTCTAAACAAAGTAAAGCCAATATTCCATATAAGAAAAATAGAGAACATCTTAATGTGGACACAGATTGGTATTTATATAAAATCAGGCACTTGGTAGAAAATGCTTTTGCACGATTAAAGCATTTTCGTGCGCTGGCAACACGGTACGATAAATTAAAACGTAATTATGAAAGTACCGTGTCATTAGCTTGTGCTTTGATTTGGTTGAAATTATAGCTAAAATGTCATTAGCCCCTAGCCATTTTTCTTTATATTTTGTCCTTGGCAGCGAGGACAAATTAGAGTTATTTCTGTTTTCACACACCCAAATATACTCTGTTCTCGCTGCTTTTTTATTGCTTATTTTTTACAGCACACTTTTCAGGACACCACCAATTTAGATTAGGACAAGGCGACAACGACCGCCGTGTACATCTAGTAGTACATAAGGGAGTTGGCAACGCTGTACTAATCTAAATTTAATTCACTATATTAAGTGCAGGCTGCTTTTGAATCAAATACAAAAGGACAAGGATAGCAATCCCTGCCCTATTCTCAATTTAATCAGCCAAAGTTATCACACAGCGAAATTTGCACCGTTTACCAACACAGCGCGTCCCATTGTCGCATTGATACGCATATTGCGCACTTGGCTGTATTCTGGGCTGTTGTACCATGCTTTTGCCGATTGCATATCGGGGAAACGCAACACGACAGAACCATCAATGTCTGCACCTTCCAATGCTTCGTTTTCGCCGTTGAATACGATGATTTCGCCGTTGTGTGGGGCTAATGTAGGTGCGGCTACTTCTAAATATTGGTTGTAGGCGTTTTAGTCTAACATTTTGTCGCGGATAAAAATAACGTATGTGGACATGGTTTGCTTTCTTTTTATTGGTTAATGAAAGGGAGATTACAAACGGATTTCAGGCAGCCTGAAAACCAACTTTCAGGCTGCCTGAATTTTTAAAAATTAAACTTCAACCGCTTGTTTCAATTCATCTTGCAACATCGCGATAAACTCATCAACGCTCACACTACCCAAATTATCCGCTTTTTTACGAATAGATACTTGACCGTTTTCCATTTCCTTATCGCCAACGGTTAATTGATAGGGGTAACGCATTTCGCTGTTGCTGCGGATTTTGTAGCCGATTTTTTCATTGCGAATATCCAAATCCACACGGAAACCAGCAGCCTGCAATTTCGCTTGCACTTCTTTCGCGTAATCCGCTTGTTTTTCGGTGATGTTCATCACCACCATTTGCACAGGCGCAAGCCACAATGGGAATGAGCCTGCATGTTCTTCAATCAAAATGCCGATAAAGCGTTCCAGCGAACCCAAAATGGCGCGGTGCAACATCACAGGACGTTTTTTCGTGTTGTCTTCGGCAACGTATTCCGCTTCCAAGCGTTCAGGCAGCACAAAATCCAGCTGAATCGTGCCGCATTGCCATGAACGTCCCAATGCGTCTTTGATGTGGTATTCCACTTTTGGTCCGTAGAACGCGCCTTCACCAGGTAATTCTTCCCATTCCACGCCACAAGCAGTTAAGGCATCACGCAAACCTTGTTCGGCTTTGTCCCAAATTTCTTCGCTGCCAGCGCGTTTTTCAGGGCGCAACGACAATTTAATGCTGACATTTTTGAAACCAAATTGTTGGTAAATTTTCATCACTAACAAATTGAATGCTTTGGTTTCTTCGGCGATTTGGTCTTCGGTACAGAAAATATGCGCGTCATCTTGCACAAAACCGCGTACACGCATTAAACCGTGCAATGCACCGCTTGGCTCGTTGCGGTGGCATGAACCAAATTCCGCCAAACGCATCGGCAAATCGCGGTATGAACGCAAACCGTGATTGAAAATTTGAACGTGTCCAGGGCAGTTCATGGGTTTCACGGCGTATTCGCGTTTTTCTGATGATGTCAGGAACATATTGTCTTTGTAGTTCGCCCAGTGCCCTGATTTTTCCCAGAAAGTTTTGTCCATGACTTGTGGCGTTTTCACTTCTTGGTAGCCCGCTTCGGTCAATTCGCGGCGCATGTGTTGCTCAATCACTTGCCACAATGCCCAGCCACGTGGGTGCCAGAACACCATACCTGGGGCTTCGTCTTGCAAGTGGAACAAATCTAATTGTTTGCCTAATTTGCGGTGGTCGCGTTTTTCGGCTTCTTCAATGCGAGTAATGTAGGCTTTCAGTTCGTCTTTGTTTGCCCAAGCTGTGCCGTAAATGCGTTGTAATTGTTCGTTATTGCTGTCGCCGCGCCAGTACGCACCTGACATTTTGGTCAATTTAAAATGTTTCAAAAAGCGCGTGTTTGGAACGTGTGGACCGCGACACATATCCACGTATTCTTGGTGGAAATACATGCCCATGGCTTGAATGCTGTCGTCCATGTCGTCAATCAGGCGCAATTTGTATTCTTCGCCGCGACTTTTAAAAATTTCTACGACTTCGGCGCGTGGGGTCATTTTTTTGATGACATCGTAATCTTGATTGATAAGCTGTTTCATGCGCTCTTCAATCGCTGCCATGTCTTCGGGCGTGAACGGTTTTTCAGGCAAAATATCGTAATAAAAGCCTTCTTCAATCACAGGACCGATAACCATTTTGGCAGTCGGGAATAATTGCTTAACCGCGTGTCCCACCAAGTGGGCGCATGAGTGGCGGATAATTTCCACGCCTTCTTGGTCTTTTGGCGTGATGATTTGAACGGTTGAATCTTGAGTGATTGGGTCGCAAGCGTCCACGAGTGCGCCGTTTACTTTGCCTGCTACGGTGGCTTTTGCCAAACCTGCGCCAATGCTTTCGGCGATTTGGGCAACGGTTACGGGCGATTCATATTGACGGACGCTGCCGTCTGGTAGGGTGATGTTTAACATTTTTTTGTCTTTCGTTTGTGGAATTTAAAGTGCAGGCTGCTTTTTGTGCGGATTATTGGGTTACAACCCAAACGACAAAAAAGCAGCCTGCACAAATGATTGAAAATTTTTCGGACGTGAAATTATAGAGAAAACAAGGGGCGTATTCAAGAAATAAGGTTTTCAGGCAGCCTGAAAATTCAAAACAGCTTTTTAATTGCTTTTTCAATCACATCAATCTGTTGTTTATACGCGCGACAATGCGGACACACCAGCAAATGTGTTTGCAAGAACAATTTTTCTTTTGCTTCCAACGGCAATTTATCGTGTTGTTTGGAAATGAGCGCGGTGGCTTTGCGACATTTTTTCATACTAATTCCTTGTGGTTAAACCATTTGATTTGTAAACATTGGCGCAATCCTTCACGAGCGCGGTGCATGGTAGTGTGAAAATTGGCGCGTGTGATGTGGCATTGCTGGATAATTTCGTTGCTTTCCAAGCCGAGAATTTCGGACATCATAAACACGCGCGAAATATGTTCAGGCAGCCCATACAGGCAAATTTGCAAGATGTCGTAAAATTCTTTTGTGTTGAGGCTTTGTTCGGGGTTTTGCCATATGCTTGGGCTGTCTTCGCGCTGCCAATGTCCATCTTCGGCAAAGAAATTTTCAAACCAATCGTCCATAGGTTCTTCTGCTGCTGGCGCGACAAAAACGGCATTTTGCGAAGATTGCTGCCTGAAATGGTCAATCAATTTATTTTTCAAAATGCTAATCAACCAACTGGTTAATTGCGCCTCGCCACGAAAATCATTGGCGGATTTGTAGGCAGAAAGCAGCGTTTCTTGCACCAAATCTTCGGCGAAATCGCTTTGGTTGGGTAAGTGAATACTGGCAAAACGCAATAAATTTTTGCGAATAGTGGCTAATTCACTGGTGGAAATGTGGGTTAAATTCATAAGGGCTTTCCCAATAATTTTTCAGGCTGCCTGAAAAAAAACAAAAACTACATTTAGTTTACGCCAAATGTAGTTTTTGTTTTCAGATAAATAATTAAATAACTCAATCCATTTACATTGATTTATTCATCATGGATTTATCCATCATCATGCTGTTATCCATCGATTTATTCATCATGGGTTTATTCATCATATCGCCAGATTGCATATCCATTGATTGACCTTTATTCGCGCAAGCAGCCAAAGACAATACGCCTACCAAAACCAAAATTGCAGATGTTTTCATTGTAAAATTCCTTCAAATTTAAATGTAAAAAATGTTTTCAATCGGAAACAAATCGCGTTCATACATGGCAACTTATACTGTACGTTTTCTGTTTCTTACCCATTAGACGTATGGGCGCGGAAAATCTGACAGAAAAATAAAATATTTTTTACAACAAATTGATTTTGTATGTTTTTTAAATAAAAATGCAGGCTGCTTTTAAACTATAAAAAGCAGCCTGCACTTTGTTGTGCGCGTTTAGAAAATCTCAAACACAAAGAAAATCAAAGTATGCAAAATAAACAACGGCACTAATATGCCAAACGACCAAGCCATATAGCCAAAGAAGCTCGGCATTGCCACTTTGCGTTGTTCGGCAATGGCTTTAACCATAAAGTTTGGCGCATTACCAATATAGCTCAACGCGCCCATGAACACCGAACCCATAGACACAGCAAGCAAGGTGTGGAACAAGTCGCCACGCATCAATTCGTATGGGTCGCCGCCTGCCATGTTGAAAAACACCAAATAAGTGGGCGCGTTGTCCAAAAAGGCAGAAAGCAAACCTGTCATCCAAAAATACATGGTGTTAATGGGCTGTCCTGCGCTGTCGTGTACCAAAGCAATCAAGCCTGCAAACGCGCCTTTTTCGCCTGCTTGCAAAATGGTCAAAACAGGGGAAATGGTAATAAAAATACCCAAGAATAATTTGCCTACTTCGGCGATTGGGTCCCAGTTAAACTCGTTGCCTGCGCGAACTTGTTTGGGTGTGATATACAGCGACACGCCTGCCAATACCAACAAAATCACATCGCGTACCGCATTCTGCAGCGCGTATTGCGTACCCAAAATATTGAAGCCTTCGTGCGCTGGCTTCCAAATGCCCGACATCAACACTGTGCCAATCACACCACCCAGAAGCAAGAAGTTCCATTTGCCAAACAATTTGATACCGTCGCTGCTAAATGATGCTTGATTGGCGGTGTCGGGCGTGGGGTCGTGCGACAAGATTTCATCGGCTTGTTTATAGTAATGGCTGTCCAACAGATAAAACACAAACAGCAAAACGGCAGATGAAATCAACACGGGCATAAACATATGTTCCACCGTCCACATAAAATCTACGCCTTTTAAGAAGCCCAAGAATAGCGGTGGGTCGCCCAACGGTGTTAAACCGCCACCAATGTTGGCAACCAAAAAGATGAAAAACACGACAACGTGTACTTTGTGTTTGCGGTTGTCGTTGGCTTTGAGCAAGGGGCGAATCAACAACATTGCCGCGCCCGTTGTTCCCATAATCGATGCGAGCAGCGTGCCAATCGCCAAAATGCCTGTATTGAGCTTTGCCGAGCCGTGCAAATTGCCCCAAACTAAAATGCCGCCCGATATGGTGTACAACGCCAGCAGTAGCAAAATAAACGGTATGTATTCGCCGACCATGGCGTGTGCGATTAAGTGAATGCTTTCGCTCGCGCCAAACTCAATCGTAAACGGAATTAAAAAGAGTGCTGTCCAAGCAGCGGTGATTTTGCCAAAGTGATGATGCCAAATGTGCGAAAAAAACAGCGGTCCTGTGGCAATGGACAACAAAATCAGGGCAAACGGTATGCCCCATAATAAACTGAGTTCTGCGCCATTTAGACTGGCAGCCTGCACCCATGTTGGCGAGATAAGTAAAGAAAACAAAGCGACTTTGGCTTTTTGATGCATTAAAATTTTCCTTTCTATGCAAATAGTTACAATAGCACACAGTCTTAAACTGCCTGCACAATAGCCTGTATTGTAAAAGAAAATGGGGTTTAGGGCGAACAAAAAGTGCAGGCTGCTTTGAATTAAATAATTGAATGATTGCGAAATCGCGTCCAAATCGCATCACAAATGGGCGGCAATTCGGGGCAAGCACCCAACGTGCCACCACTGTAATCATTGGCGCGATGAAAGTCGCTGCCGACACTGGATAACAAGCCGTAGCGTTCTGCCAACATCGCGTAATTTAAGCGGTCGCCCAACGAACAACCACCGCTGTGGACTTCTATGCCCACACCGCCCAGTTGCTTGAATTCTTCAAATAATTGTCGCCGTGCGGTTGCCGACATATCGTAGCGCATGGGGTGGGCGATGACTGCCAAACCGCCTGCTTGATTGATGGCTTGTACCGTTTCTGCCAAGTCTGCCCATTGATGGCGCACAAAACCACATTTGCCGTCGCCCAAATATTTGGTGAACGCGGCTTGCTTGTTGCGTACTAAACCTTGCTGCACCAGCCAGTCTGCCATGTGGGTGCGCGACACCATTTCGCGGTTGGTTGCCAATGCCAATGCGCCTTCTGCTGCGCCTGCAATGCCGTGTTTAGCCAGTTTTGCACCGATTTGTTCGATGCGGTCTATGCGTCCCAAGCGCAATCGAGCCAACAAAGTTTGCAGGCTGCTTTCGTGTTCATCAAAATCCAAGCCAACAATATGCACGCCACGTCCGCGCCAAGTAACCGAAATCTCCACGCCATTGATGAAGCGAATACCGTGTTGCTGGGCGGTGGCACGAGCGATGGCTAAACCGCCTGTATGGTCGTGGTCGGTCAAAGCCAGCATGGTGCAGCCATTTTGTGCCGCTAACGCAACGACTTCATCAGGCGGCAATGCGCCATCGGATACGGTGGAATGGCAATGTAAATCTATCATGTTGATGTCTTCTTATTGTGAAAATTTTGAATATTCAGTCATTGCATTCCCTCTCCTGTGGAAGAGGGTTAAGGAGAGGGCAAAAATCTGCGTATTGCAGCGAAACCCTCTCCCGCAGGAGAGGGAGTAGATTTGCGGTTATCGTGTGGTGTTACGACTGCGCTATTTTTTGTCATTAGCCAAGCTCGCCAACAGTTGTCGTGCTGCCAAATCGCGGTCTAGCGAATAATCGTCTGCATCGGCATTCAAGCGCGACCATTTGGGGTGCGACCGTGCTTTTTTCAGCACATCGGGCAGCGCATTGGCTTGCCATGGTGCGGACGATGAATGCAGCGCAATCGGCGCGGTGGCTGCGTGTCCGCGTGTTTGCAGCGCATTGAGTAAATCCAAATTTCGCGCTGCCAAAACAGTCAGCATCGCTTCATCAACATACAAAGTCTCGATGCCATTGAATTTGTCTAACATCGCTTGCCAGTTGCCCGCCAAACCGCCCAACACGCCGCCAATGGTCGCGCCCATGCCCAACGAAGTCCCCAAAGTCAAAGCGTCTATGCCCAGCCCCAACAATGCGCCTGCTGCTGCCCCTTTGCTGGCGCGTATGCCGTATTGTTTGAGCAATTCTGGGTCAAATGGGTCTTGACGAAAGGCTTGCAACATTTGCTCGTTTTGTTGTTCCACGTCGCTGTAATAAAAACGATACAGCGCAAATAATTGTTGTTGCAGGCTGCTTTCGTGGGCGCGAATAGCAGCCTGCATTTCGTTTAGCACGACTGTGGTTTGCGTTTTGTCGCTGACTTGGCGCACACAGGCGGCTACGTCCAGCAAAAATTTTGCCCACTCGTCTCGCGCTTGTTCGTTTAGGCGTTGCCATTCAGCGCGGCGAAAATCTGCTAACTGCGCCAACACTTTGGGCTGTTGCAACATGGTCGCCAAGTTGTCCCACAATTTCATTTCGCCATCAAAATCAAACGCAACCGTGTCAAAACGGCTCACAACGTGCAGGCTGCGTTTTGCCAACATCGCTTGCCAATCGCTCAAATCCTGACCGTGCGTAAAATTGAACACAGGCATCATCGGCTTGGCGCACCACGACAAAATCGTCAGTTCGTCTTTGTATTTGGGCAACACGGCTTCACGCGCATCGGCAACATACAAAGCCGCATCGCTGCCGAGCAACTGGCGCAACACTTTGGCTTCTTGCGAAAATTCGTTTTGCGCTACATCGCTGTGTAAAAAAGCGTGCAAGCGTTCGATGCCGTCTTGTTGATGCGATGTGTGCGCTTCCAACCAATCTAACACGCCGCCTGCGTCTTCCAAGCCTGGGGTATCGTATAGCTGCACCCACACGGTTTCGCCATCGCCAATCGCCGCTTGGGCAACGTGTCGCGTGGTCGCCGCCGCGTTTTTGACTTCGCCAAACTGGCTATCGCGCAACAAAGTTCGCATTAAAGAAGTTTTGCCTGTGTTGGTGTGTCCAACCACTGCCAAAGAAAGGGGATTCATAGCGTTGCTTATGTTTAACCAAAAACGCGATTTTAGCGCAAAAAAGCAGCCTGCACTTTTTGTTGATTGAAAGTGCAGGCTGCTTTGTTGATTATCCGCCCTATCCTATTCCAAATGCACCAACGGCAACGCAGTCGTATTTTTGATTTCTTTTAACACAAAGCTAGATTTAGCATCTTGAACATAAGTGTGCGACAACAACACGTTAAGCACAAAATTGGAAAACGCTTGCATATCGGTAAAAAAAGCGTGCAGCAAGTAATCGGCATCGCCCGTCAAGGCAAAGCAACCCAGCACTTCGTTCCAACTTTGCACGGCTTGTTCAAAGTCTTGTCGTGCTTCGGGCGATTTATTGGTGCTGACGTGTATCATCACTTGCAGCCCCAAGTGCAAGGCGTTGGGTGACAACAAAGCGACGTAGCGTTGGATAATGCCCATGTCTTCCAAATGCTTCAATCGGCGCAAACACGGCGACGGCGACAAGGCAACGCGCTCCGATAATTCCACATTGCTCAATCGTCCATTTTCTTGCAAAACGTGCAGGATTTTTAAATCAATTTTGTCTAATTCAATCGTATTTTGTAGCATGGTTTTTTCCTTTGTGCAGGCTGCTTTTGAATTTTAAATGATATTATATACCTTATCTTAATTTAACCATAATCTACACCAAAGCCAACAAAACAACACCGCATCTTTACAGTCGCGACAAATCCGATATAAATCGTTAAAATAGCATCTTATCCAAACACACTCAAACTAGGAACATTGTATGCAAGTTATCATTCCACCCATCAACGAAGAAATGCGTAAATTTATCCATGGCTTGCTCACGCACATGGTCAATAACAAAGGCTCGGATTTATTTATCACGGCTGGCTATCCACCTGCGATGAAATTGGACGGCAAATTAACCAAAATCACCGACAAGCCTTTAACCGCCGACCACGCCATGCAAATTGCGCGTTCGATTATGGACGACAAGCAAGCCGAAGAATTTTTAACCACCAACGAATGCAATTTTGCGATTAGCTTGCCAGGCGTGTCGCGCTTTCGTATCAACGCCATGGTGCAACGTGGTGCAGCAGCTTTGGTTTGCCGTGTGATTACCAGCGACATTCCCAAATTCGACAACATGAACTTACCGCCTGTGTTAAAACAAGTCGTGATGGAAAAACGTGGTTTGGTGATTTTTGTCGGCGGTACAGGTTCGGGTAAATCCACATCGTTGGCGGCGATGATTGATTACCGCAACGAAAACAGCTACGGTCATATCATCACGATTGAAGACCCGATTGAATTTGTTCACCCACACAAAAACTGCATCATCACGCAACGCGAAGTGGGTGTGGACACCGAAAACTGGTTCGCCGCGCTCAAAAACACACTGCGCCAAGCACCCGATGTGATTTTGATTGGTGAGATTCGTGACCGCGAAACGATGGACTACGCACTTGCCTTTGCCGAAACAGGGCACTTGTGTATGGCAACACTGCACGCGAATAACTCCAACCAGGCCCTTGACCGCATTATTAACTTCTTCCCCGAAGAACGCCGTACCCAGTTGCTGAACGACTTGTCGCTCAACTTAAAAGGCTTTATTTCGCAACGCCTTGTCCCCAAAAAACAAGGCAAAGGACGTGTGGCTGCGGTAGAAATCCTGCTCAATTCGCCGTTGATTTCCGAATTGGTGTTGCATGGCGACATTCATGCGGTAAAAGAAATCATGGCAAAATCGCGCGACATTGGTATGCAAACGTTCGACCAATCGCTGTTTGATTTGTATGAAGCCGATTTGATTTCGTATGACGATGCCTTGCGTAATGCTGACTCGGTAAACGATTTGCGCCTGCAAATTCAGTTAAACAGCAAGAAAAACACAACAGCTGGTTCGGGCGGCGTATTGGACGGCTTGTCTTTGACCGATTACGCACCGCCAGAAGCAGAAGAAAAATAAACCATTTATTTTGTATAACAAAAAGTGCAGGCTGCTTTTTAAATAACGCGAAAAGCAGCCTGCACTTCCCGAAAGCCCACACATGGAACTACAACTCTGGCATTACGCCGCCATTGCCGTCCTTGGCACCATCGCAGGTGTGATTAACATCATGGCAGGCGGCGGCAGCAACCTGATTTTGCCTGTGCTGATGATGTTTGGCATACCGCCCGACATCGCCAACGGCAGCAACCGCATCGGCGTGTTTATTCAAACCATTACAGGTATTCGCGGTTTTGCCAAAGCAGGCAAAATTCCACCACGCAGCGATTGGCAAAAAGTCGTCATTCCCACCTTGCTCGGCGGTGTGGTTGGCTCAATTTTGGCATCGGTGTTGCCCAACTGGTTACTCAAACCCTTGTTATTGTTGAGTATGCTGTTTGTCGCAGGTTTGGTGCTGTTCAAAGCCGATTTGTTCAATGTAAAACCCGATGCTGCGCCCAAACTGATGTCGCCCCTAGCATGGGCAACACTGTTTGTGATTGGTATTTATGGCGGCTTTGTACAAGCTGGTGTGGGACTGCTGATGCTGCCTGTGTTTGCAGGCATGTTGGGCTACGATATGATTCGCAGCAACGCACTCAAATTGGTCTGCACCTTTGGTTTTACCACCGCCGCCGTTACCGTGTTTTTGCTGCAAGGACAAGTGTGGTGGAGTGTTGGCTTGACATTGGCCGCCAGCAATTCGTTGGGCGCAATCTTGGGCGTGAAACTCGCGCTTAAAGTACCTGCCACTACGATGCGCTGGGTCATTTTTATGATGACTTTGGTTGCTGTGTCATTGGCGTTTTATAAATAAGGACAAATTCATGAAAAAATGCTTACTCATAGTCGCGGTTGGCTTATTAGCAGCCTGCAACAACCAAACCGACAAAATCGGCGAAGAAAGCACCGTGTTCAACCTGCTCGGCAAAAACGACCGCATTGAAATTGAAGCCTTTGACGACCCTGATGTACAAGGCGTGTCATGCTTCTTGTCGTATGCCAAAAAAGGCGGCTTGCGCGAAACGGTAAACATGGAAGAAGATGCGTCCGATGCCAGCGTATCGTGTGTACAAACTGCGCCTGTGGTTGCCTTTAACGCACAAGTGGTCAGCAAACCGCGTCAAGTGTTCAAACGCAGTGCCAGCTTCGCTTTCAAGAGCTTGCAAATCATGCGCTACTACGATGCCAAACGCCATGCTTTTGCCTACATGGTGTACAGCGACAAAATCATTCAAGGCTCGCCCAAAAATTCGTTGAGTGCGTTTTCGTGCCACAGCACAGTTGCCGCACAAAGCAGCCTGCAACCCAATCAACAACAAGTGGGCGGCTGCATCATTACCACATCTCAACAATAGGAAAACACCATGAATACTTTGCTCAACGCCGTCAAATGGGACAAAGACGGCTTGGTTTGCGCCATTGCCCAAGACGCGAAAACCCAGCGCGTGTTAATGGTTGCCTACATGAACGCCGAAGCCTTGCAGCAAACCGCGCAAACAGGTTTCGCCCACTATTACAGCCGTTCGCGCCAAAAACAATGGCAAAAAGGCGAAGAATCGGGTCATGTACAAAAAGTGCTGGAATTGCGTTTGGATTGCGATGGCGATCGCCGTGATTATGCAGATTGAACAAGTGGGCGGCATTTCCTGCCACACAGGGCGCGAAAGCTGTTTTTATCGCGTGTGGGAAAACGGCGAATGAGCGATTAAAGACGCGGTTATCAAAGACGAAATCGCCATTTATGGCAAAGCGCACGAGTAAATAAAATATTGATGAAAAGGAAATGTTATGTCCACCATTTTAACCCAAATCCAAGCGATTATTGAACAACGCAAATCCGCCAGCCCCGATGAATCTTACACCGCCCAGCTCTTGCACAAAGGCGAAGACAAAATCCTGAAAAAAGTGATTGAAGAAGCAGGCGAAGTCTTAATGGCAAGCAAAGACGGCGATGCCCAGCATTTGGTCTATGAAGTGGCAGATTTGTGGTTTCACACGATGATTTTGTTGGCGCACCATCAATTGAGCGCAGACGATGTGTTGCAAGAATTGGCGCGCCGACAAGGTTTGTCGGGTTTGGCAGAAAAAGCCGCGCGTCCCAAAGAATAAGTTAAGCTAAATCAAACCAAACACGTTAAATTAGGTTAAAATGCAGCCTGCATTTTTACGCTACTCTATAAGGAACGCATCATGAGCGATTGCATTTTCTGCAAAATTGCCGACAAACAAATCCCAGCCAGCGTGGTTTATGAAAACGAACAAATGCTGTGCTTCAAAGACATCAACCCTGCCGCACCTGTGCATTTATTGTTGATTCCAAAAGTGCATTTTGATTCGCTGGCACACGCGCAAGTGGAACACGAAACTTTGTTGGGCAAAATGATGTTGCGCGTGCCGCAAATTGCCGCCAACGCTGGCTTAACCAACGGTTTTAAAACGCAAATCAACACAGGAAAAGGCGGTGGACAGGAAGTGTTCCACTTGCATATTCATATTTTAGGCACGCCCTAATGTGCAGGCTGCTTTTTAAGTTTTTTTATTGATTTTTGAAAGGATAACATCATGGGTTTAACTTCTATTTGGCACTGGATTATTGTGTTGGTGATTGTCGTATTGGTATTCGGTACGAAAAAATTACGCAATGTGGGCAAAGATTTAGGTAGCGCGGTTCACGATTTCAAAGAAGGCTTGGACAAAGGCAGCGAGCCTGAATCGGCAAAGAAAAAAGACGATGTGATTGAACACCAAAACGATAAACAGTCGTGATATGTTTGATTTTAGCTTTACCGAAATGCTGCTGGCAGGCGTGGTTGCCCTGATTGTGTTAGGGCCCGAACGCTTGCCCAAAGTGGCGCGTTTTGCAGGCGAATGGGTTGGCAAAATTCAGCGCATGGCTTCGGGCATGAAAAACGAATTATCGGCACACGCCGAATATGCCGAGCTGTCCAAAATCAAGCAGGAAGTGGAACAAACCGCGCAAGAAATCCGCCAAGATTTGCAGCAAGCATCGCAACAAGTGCAGCAGGAATCCAGCGAAATTGCCAAGAAAATTCAAGATTCTGTGCCTGCGTGGGAGCGTTTGCCCGAACAAAAAACGCCTGCCGATTTTGGCGTAGACGATTTGGGGCAACCTTTGACACAAAGCAGCCTGCACACTTCGTCTTTTGCAATGGGAACGGTACAGGTCAAAACACTGCGTAAACAAGCGATGGCGCGTAAACGCGATATGCGCCCACGCCACCGCCCTGCCCCTAAATTAAGGAGTCGCCGATGAGTGAAGAATTATTGCCAGATGGCGGCGCAGCGCAACCGTTGATGGAGCATTTGCTGGAATTGCGTCGGCGTTTGGTTTGGGCGATTTCGGGCATTGGCGTGTGCTTTATTGCCGCTGTGCCGTTTGCCCAAGAATTGTATGCCTTTGTCGCGCAGCCGTTGATGAGTGTGTTGCCACAAAACACCAGCATGATTGCGACCGATGTGGTTGCGCCGTTTTTTGTGCCACTTAAAGTCGCGCTGATGGTGGCGTTTTTGGTGTCGTTGCCCAACACGCTGTATCAAATTTGGGCGTTTGTTGCACCTGCTTTGTATCAAAACGAAAAGCGGCTGATTGTGCCGTTGATTTTGTCTAGCATGACTTTGTTTGCGCTGGGCATGGCGTTTTGCTATTGGTTTGTGTTCCCCATCGTGTTCAAATTTTTTGCAGGGGCAACACCGCTGGGCGTGAGCATGGCAACCGATATTGGCAATTATTTGTCGTTTGTACTGGGCATGTTTGTCGCGTTTGGCATGACGTTTGAAATCCCTGTGGCGGTGGTTTTGCTGTATCGCATGGGCGTGATTTCGTTTGCACAATTAACCGCAGCACGTCCGTATTTGATTGTCGCCGCGTTCGTGATTGCCGCCGTGGTTACGCCCCCCGATGTGTTGAGCCAAGTGATGTTGGCAATACCGATGATTTTGCTGTATGAAGTGGGATTGTTGGTTTGTCGCATGATTAAGCCACGCGAAAAAACCGAAAACGAAGCGGAAGAATAAAAAAGCAGCCTGCATTTTTTTGCAGGCTGCTTTATTTTTATTTTGCCGATTTTTTGGCTTTGCTCGGTTTTTTATTTTCCGCCGATTTGACTTTAATGCTAACCGATTTTTTGGCTGATTTTTTGGATTGTGCTGACGAAGTTGCAGGCTGCTTTTTACGGTTTTTTGCCTGTTTTGCCAATACTTTTTCTGCCATATTCAACGCATCTGCCAGCAATTCAGGTGCAGGCTGCTTGGTCTTTTTACTGCTTTTGCGCGATGTTTTCGGTGCAGTAGTCAAAGCAGCCTGCACTTTTTTCGCACGTTTGTTCGGCACAACGCCACCGCTTACCAACACTAAATCAATCTTACTGGTTTCCAAATCCGCACGCGCCACTTTTACCGTTACCGTATCGCCCATGCCAAAACGCACGCCGCTACGCTCGCCCACCATCGCCAACAAATCCGCACGATAATTAAAATAATCCTCACCCAATTCGCTAACGTGAACCATGCCCTCAATGTGAATATCGTCCAGCGTAACGAAAATGCCAAAATTCGCCATGTGCGTGATTTTGCCCGTGAAAATTTCGTCAACCTTATCACGCATATAATACGTTTTCAGCCAGCTTTCCACATCGCGGCTCGCGTCATCGGCACGGCGTTCGCAATACGAACAATGCACGCCCAACTCCTGCCAACTGCTGACAGCATATGTTTTCTTCGCCAAAACCGCCTTAATCGCCCGATGAACCAACAAATCAGGATAACGGCGAATCGGCGAAGTAAAATGCGCGTAATGCTCATATGCCAAACCAAAATGTCCCACATTTTCAGGCTCATACATCGCCTGCTGCATAGAGCGCAACAACATTGTTTGCAACAATTCACGGTCAGGACGGTCAGCGATTTTTGCCGCCAACTCCCCATAATGTTTCGGCGTCGGATTATCGCCGCCGCCCAAACTCAAACCCAGCAACGCCAACTGTTCGCGCAACGTTGCCAATTTTTCAGGCGTTGGACCCAAGTGATTGCGATACAAGGCATGGTGCTTGTTTTTCAACAAGAAATCCGCCGCGCACACATTCGCCGCCAACATACATTCTTCAATCAACTTATGCGCGTCATTTCGCATCACAGGCACAATGCGTTCAATTTTACCGTTATCGTCAAAAATCATTTGCGTTTCAACGGTTTCAAATTCCATTGCACCACGTTTTTGGCGTTTTTGCTGCAACACTTGGAATAATTTGTACAACACGTTTAGGCTGCCTGAATATTCATTTTCCGTTTTATTTTCAAGCCATTGCCAAACTTGGTTATACGTCAAACGCCCATGCGATTTCATCACCGCAGGGTAAAACGAATATTCCTTCACATTGCCCGCGTAAGTAATCGTCATGTCGCACACCATGCAAAGCCGCTCAACATCAGGGTTCAGCGAACAAATGCCGTTAGATAAACTTTCAGGCAGCATGGGAATAACACGGCGCGGAAAATACACACTTGTTGCCCGTTCACGCGCATCAAAATCAATCAAATCATCAGGTTGCACATAATGGCTCACGTCCGCAATCGCCACGACTAAACGATAATTGCGCCCCACTTTTTCCGCATAAACCGCGTCATCAAAATCGCGAGACGTTTCGCCGTCAATCGTAACCAACGGCAAATCACGCAAATCCACCCGATTTTTACGGTCAGCCGCACGAACTTTATCGGGGATTTTCGCCGCCACTTTCAGGCAGCCTGCACTAAATTCATGCGGCAGACGATGTTTCCGCACCGCAATCTCAATTTCCATGCCGCTATCTGCGTAATCGCCTAATACTTCAACGATTTTCGCCACCGCAGGACGATGATTTTCAGGATAACTTTCAATTTCCGCTACCACCACTTGCCCCGATTTCGGCGAAAATTGCGCCACGCTATCAGGCTCTAAAATAATGTTTTGATGCAAACGCTTATCTTCAGGTTCCAGCACCGCCACGCCGCGTTCCAAATAAAAACGCCCCACGACAGATGTTTGCGCCCGTTCCACAATGTCCAAAACCTGACCCTCGCGGCGACCGCGTCTATCCAAACCCAATGGACGCACCGTAACAATATCGCCGTGCATTACGCCGCGCATTTGGCGTTCATACAACACCAAATCGCCGTCGCCAGTCGGTTTCAACGGCACAGCAAAACCAAAGCCGTCCTTATGCGCTTCAATGCGACATTTCACGATGTCCAATTTTTCCGCCACGCATACTAAACCGCGACGGTTAATCAAAATCTGACCGTCTCGCGCCATTGCTTTTAGGCGGCGTTCAAAAAATTCCTGCTCGTGTTCTTCAATGGATAATTTTTCAGACAGCGCTTCCATTTTTTGTGGTACGCCAAGTTCTTCTAATAATTGGATAATCCACTCTCGGCTTGGTAAGGGATTATTGTCGTATTTCGCACGTTCACGCGCCAAATACGGGTCTTTTTCTCGTAAATTCAATTCGTTGATATTTTTCTTTTTAGCCATTCTTGACAATCCTTTTGTAGTATTTATATAATGCAATCTTTCTTGATTGCGACACTTTAACGCAAACACAGTAGAAAAGCAAAGCCCAGATGGCGGAATTGGTAGACGCGCTAGTTTCAGGTACTAGTGTCCGTAAGGACGTGGAAGTTCGAGTCTTCTTCTGGGTACCAGGAATACAAAAAAGCAGCCTTTCATGGCTGCTTTTTTTCGTAAACTGTTCTATACTGTCATAAACAAATCTTTTATTTATCAATCAACTAAAATTTATTTCCGCTATTTTTTGAAGAAGTGGCTATAAACTGCCCTGTACTTCCATAAACTCAAATTAACATACTTGTGGGGGTATTTTTGGGGGTATTTTGAAAAATACCCCCAATAAAATGAAATTGACTAACCAACAAATCAAAAAAGCCAAGCCCACCGACAAACCGTATAAATTAGCAGACGGACAAGGACTTTATTTGTACATCACGCCCACAGGGGCAAATTATGGCGGTTAAAATACCGCATACACGGCAAAGAGAAAACTTTGTCTATTGGGCATACCCTGATGTTACATTAGCCCAAGCACGCGAACAGGCAGCCATAGCACGCCAGAAACAGGAGAAAACCAAACCCGAACCGCCCCACATCATACCGCTTTGAATGGCGCGTTTTGCTGTTTTCAACAGGCGAATACAGTTTAAATTCATACATGAAAGCGAGCGGCGAAAAGTGGGAAGCAGGGCAAGCGGTACGACTGCCGAGCATACCAGCCGCCACACAATACGACATTTATGAAAATTTGCATGATTTTGATAATGGTGCGGATTTGTCAGAACATTTACAGGCAGCCACAGCCGAGCAATACGGCACGGTAGGGCGCGAATGGATTAACAACTTGTTGATATGCCACGCGAGCGCATTCAGGCAGCACAAGCAGCCTTTATGCAATCCTTACCCACATTAAGCGGACAGGCGCGGCGTGTAGCAAAGCGTTTTGCGCTTGTGGCGGTAGCGTTAGAACTTTCAGGCAGCGTAACAGGCTTGCCCCAAGGTATCAGCATGATAGGCATTAAACAATGCTTTGATAATTGGTTAGCCATTAACGGCACAGGCAAGCAGGAAGACTGCCAAATCATCAAGCAAGTTGAAACATTCTTGCAAATGTACGGCGCGGGCGAGCGTTTCGCCAGTTGAGACCTTTGCAAAACTCCAGATTTGAGTGCAGTTCAAAGTGATAGCATCGCAGAACGCGCAGATAATATTGAAATATTTTCAAGCGTTCGAGAAGCGCATCACGAAGAAATGCGCCAAAGATGGGGTTTTGCAAAGGTCTCAGCCTGCACTTATTGATTATAAAGTGCAGGCTGCTTTTTTGTTTTGCAGATTTCTTTACTTTTCCTTTCGATAACTTTACAATGAACAATAATAATTATCAAAAAAAGGAATGTCTCATGAAAACTCGCCCCATCGCATTAGCCTTAATGACTTTGTTTGCTACGCCATTTTCCTTTGCCGAAAAATTGGCAAATCCCGATAGTGTGCCGCTGCTCAAAACCTTTGCGCCACCCAAACCGATTGCGCCGAATGTGGCGCAGGGCTATTTCCCTGAAAATCAATTTGACCGCACCGACCGCAGCGCATATTACTTTGTTACCGAAAATATTGACCAAGCCATGCGCCCAGTCAAAATCAACAGTGGCGTGTATGGCAAAAATTTCTACAATTCCGTGTCCGCCCAAGCGCGTGGCGCGAATTTTTATGGCATGGCAAACATCAATCACACCAAAGCCAATGGCTATAAAGATGGCGATGGGCGCGAAGTGGATTGGGGTTACACGCGCTTTAATCAGGCGTTGGTGCTGGGTTATGTACCGTCTGCCAATCAAGAATACCGCTTGACTTATCTGCATGACGACATCAACGATGACAAACAGCCGCATTTTGCCAACGATGCCGTTAATACCGACCGCAACGTTGCAAAATTGAATGCGCGTTGGGGCAATGCTGATTTGAGCAACACCGTGCAAGCCGAAGTGGGGCTGGTGTCGCTGGAACGCCGTGCGGATAATTTCTCGCTCAGGCAGCCTGCACCGCAAAGCGTGTTTGTGGATTTAGACCGCAAAATTTGGCAATTTTCGCTGAAACACGATGCCGATTTCGGGCAATTCCACAACACCGCCAGCTTGTCGTATCAACACGATACGCACAATGGCGAGCGTTCAGTACATACGCCTGCGCGTGATTTCAAAAATGGCTATCGTTTTGCCGATGTTCGCATTAACCGCTGGCGTTTAGCGGACACTTTATCCTATAAATTCAACGACCAACACAAATTGAGCTTGGGTTTGAGCTATGAAACCAATCGCGCTGATGTTCGCAAAAACACCGCGCAATTTGCCAACCCAATGATGGCTGGCGCACGTTTTGCCAGCGCACAACAAATTTGGCAACAGCATTACGGCTACACGTTCAACGGCAAAGTGCGCCAAAACGCCTTTTCGGGCGAGCTGAAATACGATTTCACGCCTAATGAATACCAAAAATACAGCGTTTCGGCTGGGCATATTGAGCGCATTGGCGACAATATGGAACGCTTTAATTCGTTGGCTGCGATTGTGCAAAATCCGATGGGCGTATTGAATAATCAAAAACCAACGGCTGCAATTGTCGGCAATCCACTACTCAAACCCGAACAACATCGCTTTATCAAGTTCACGGCAGATAGCAAAAACGAAACGTATCAAGGTTATATGAATTCGCTGCTGGGTCTGGGCTGGGATGTTGGCGGTACGATTATGCTGGACAAAGTGCGCGATTTGATTATTTACGACCGTGCGCGTGGGCAAAGCGGCGTAGCGTCTAGCGGTGGCGGCATCATCACACGCAATGTAGATGCGACTTTGTTTACCGCCAACGCTTATGCCAACTACAACTTCAATGCCAACTGGGCGGTAGGTGCAAAAGTGTTCTACAACTATGGCAACAACGACAGCGACAACCGTCCGCTGTATCAAGTGCGCCCATTTGAATTGAGTTTGCACGCCGATTACCGCAATTATTTCAGCGCAGGCAGCTACAACGTGGGCGTGGCGGCGCGTTATGTGGGCAAGCAAACACGCGGCGACTTTGATGTGGCAACAGGTTTGGGCATAGACAAACGCGCTGCGGCAAAAAGTTTTGTAACGACTGATGTGTATGCTGGATTGAATTTCCACGACAAATATGGCGTACGCGTGGGCGTGAGCAATGTGTTCAACAAGCGTTATGCTGAATTTTTGAGTGGCGACCATGTGTTAGTCTTGTCGCCAACATCGGTTGTGAATGCCCCAGGACGCACATTTTGGTTGAGTGTGCATGCGGCGTTTTGATGATTAAATTGCAACCTATTTTATAAAGGATACATCATGGATTTACAAAGACGCGATTTCTTAAAACTGCTTGCCGCCGCTTCAGCAGCAGGGCTTGCACCGTCTGTATGGGCGGCTGGCAAAGACGATTTTACCGTTTACGGCGCACCAGCTTTGCCGAGCATGATTATCGGCATTGCGGCTTTGCAGGGCAAACTGCGTAGCCAAGCCAATGTGTCGCTCAAAGTGTGGCGTTCGCCCGACCAACTTCGTGCTGGCGTGGCAAGCGGTCAATATCAAGTGATAATGAGTCCGAGCAATGTGGGCGTGAATTTGCGTAATCAAGGGCAAAAAGTCGGCATGGTCAATATTCTCACCAACGGTATTGTGCAATTGGTTGGCAAGCAACAGTTGGCGCGTCCGCAAGATTTAATCGGCAAAAAAATCATCATGCCGTTTAAAAACGATATGCCCGATATTGTGTTGCAGGCGATGTTGAAAAAACTGAATATTGACATCAACAAAGTCAGCATTACTTATACCGCTACACCAGCCGAAGCAGTGGGCTTGTTCTTGGCGAAAGATTTTCACGCGGCATGGTTGCCTGAACCGATGGCAAGCGCGTGTATTTTGCGCGGCAAACAAGTGGGTGTGAACGTGGTGCGCGGTTTTGACGTAACCCAAACATGGGGGCAAGCGTTTAACACCAAACCGATGATTCCGCAGGCTGGTTTGATTGCTAACGTGGACTTTTATCAAGCGAACAAAGCCAAATTTGACCTGTTCCACCAAGATTTAGTCAGCGCGCTCAACTGGGCAAAAGGCAATGTGCAAAGTGCGGCGCAAATCGGTAAAAACTACCTGCCTGCGCCTGTGCCAGCCTTGGTAAACAGTTTGCCGTATGCGAATTTGACGGTAACCAAAGCCAGCAGCGTCAAAACCGAATTGTTGCAGTTTTATGAAGAATTGATGCGCTTTAATCCGAAATTATTGGGCGGCAAGCTGCCTGATAGTGCGTTCTTTTTGGCGTGATTGAAGTGCAGGCTGCTTTTTAGTGCGCTTACAAAGCAGCCTGCACATTTCATCAACCCACAACCCCAATCAACCCTATGATTAAAACCGACAAAATCCGCAAACCGCAACACGCGGTTTTTTATATTTTGGACTACCTGTGGAGCGGCTTTGCCAGCTTGGGCATTGCCATGCTGCTGATTGCGCTGTGGGCTTGGGGCAGCGTGGTGTTTGGCGAATTTATGTTGCCCAGTCCCACCACTGTATTGCGCCTGTCGTGGCAGTTGCTCAACGAATTTAAACTCAATCAGCTAGACATTTCGCTATGGCGTGCTGCCGTTGGCATTGGCATTTCGCTGGTGTTGGGCGTGGTGCTGGGGCTGATTGCAGGCTGCTTTAAGACGGCTATGGCTTTGTTCAAACCGTTTATCACGATTTTGCTTGCCATGCCGCCGATTATTTGGGTGGTCATGGCGTTGTTTTGGTTTGGCTTTGGCAATGCTAGTGTGTTGTTTACTATTATTATTTTGGTGTCGCCGCTTACCTTTGCCAGCGCAGCCATGGGCATGATGAGCGTCAATGCGCAACACGAAGAATTGTTTGATGCCTACCAACTCGGCTGGCTGAAAAAAATCCGCTATCTTTATTTGCCGCATTTAACGGGCTATGTCATTTCCAGCTTAAATATCGCCGTTGCCATGGGCGTGAAAGTCGTGGTCATGGCGGAATTGCTCGGCGCAAGCGAAGGCATAGGCGCGAGAATTGCCGATGCGCGCGCCATGTTGGACACGGAAACGGTTATGGCATATGTGGTGCTGGTTATCGCGCTAGTGTCGCTGTTTGAATATTTGATTACCAAACCGCTGGAAATCGTGTTTATGCCGTGGAGAAGATAAATGCTTGTTTTAAATCAAGTTCGTTTTGATATTTTGCGCGACACGATTGTGCGCTCGTTTGACATGACCGTGAACGCAGGCGAAGTAAAAACCCTGTTCGGGCCCAGCGGTTGCGGTAAAACCACCATTTTGCGGTTGATTGCAGGTTTGGAAACGCCCAAAACAGGCAGCATTGCCAACAGTTTTCGCAAAACAGGTTTTTTGTTTCAAGAAAATCGTTTGCTCAACAATTTAACCGCGCTGCAAAACATCACGATTTTTATGGACAAACCCAATGTGCAGGCTGCTTATGAACTTGCCGCGCAAATCGGTTTAACATCGGGCGACTTAAACAAATATCCCACCGAATTATCGGGCGGCATGGCAAAGCGCGTGGCGTTTTTGCGCTTGCTGTTGTGCGCTTGCGATTTAGCCTTGTTGGACGAGCCTTTTGTTGGGCTAGACCGCGATTTGCGCGACATTCTCACCGCCATGCTCACCGAAAAAATCCAAAACGAAGGCTTGGCGTGTTTGCTGGTAACGCACGACCGCTTTGAAGCCGCCCGATTAAGCCACGAAATCATGTTACTCGCGCCCAAAGGCATGCACATACAAAAAACCATCAGTCTGCCCGAGCCGCTGTCATCGCGCGATTCGGCATACGAAGAGCAAATCGTGTCGCGTGAATTTCAAGGAATCCACTACTATGAATAAACCCACAGGCTCGTGGCAAACCTTTCATTCCCACCCCATGCGCGGCTTTTTTGTCGCCGCCGCGCTGCTGGCAATCCAAAGCGCGTTAAGTTTTTGGCTTACGCCCAACGCCGTTATCCTGCATCGGCAACTGTTTCTCACGCTCATGCTGCCAGCCGCGTATGGCGGATTTTTAATGGCGGCGATGTTGGAATGGACAAACTTTTCAGGCAGCCTGCAACGCACCGCAAAAGTGCAGGCTGCTTTGCTGTTTGGCGCGTGGCTTGCCTTATGGTTTTCGCCTGCTATTAGTGCGGCGATTGTCGTGGCATATTGGCTCGGCTTGCTGATTTTTTGCACGCGACTCATCTGGCTAGACCGCAACACCAAGCAATTCACCCTGCTGATGTTGCTGACCTTATTTACCGCCAGCCAAGCCGCTTATGCCTATTCGGGCGATTTAAACTGGCTCAAAACCCAAGTTCACTTACACATCGCCGCCGTGCTGTTCGTCTCGTTTCGCGTTAGCCTGCTGCTCGGCAACGAAGCACTCAAACAAACCACGCTCAAAGACCCGATTTTTATCCCCAATGTCATCTATAAAAACATCGGTATGACCTTTTTGCTGATTTACGCCGCCGCCGAATGGTTTTTGCCCGCCGAAGCACTTGGTTTTCTCGCGATTTCCATCGGCATGATTTTCTTTGCCAAACTGCGCGAACTGCACCATTGGGAACTGCTGCGCCAACACTACGTCCGCACTTATTACATTTTGCAAACGCTAGGCGCAATCGGCTACACATGGCTAGGCTACGCCCACCTGTCGCAACAACCCATAGGCACGCCCTTACACATCATCGCGATTGCCACGCTGCTCGGCGGCGTGTTGATGGTATGGCTAACAGCAGGCTTGTGGCACAGCGGCTTTACCAAACTGGACTACCCCAAATGGTGCAAAACCGCCTTCGCCTGCCTATGGCTTACCGCGCTGCTGCGTACCGTGTTCATGCCGCTCAAACCCGAATGGCTGCTGATGAATGCACCTGCTTTGTTGCTTGCTGGCGTGTTTGCGCTGTATTTAATCGTGTTTATCCCCATTTTTTGGCGCAACGCGTTTACGGACGACCTTGAATAAAAGTGCAGGCTGCTTTGCTTTATATTTATTCACACCGTTTACTGTTCCACAAACGCGCGTTCAATCAAATAATCGCCACGAACGCCTGTTTTAGGCGATGCCACCAAACCAAAGCTATCTAAAATTTCGGCAGTGTCGCGGTTCATTGGCATGCTGCCACACAACATGGCGCGGTCATCTTTCGGGTTCATGGGCGGCAAGCCGATGTCTTCAAAGATTTTGCCCGATTTGAGCAAATCGGTTAAGCGACCTTGATGTTCAAACGGTTCACGCGATACCACTGGGTAATAAATCAATTTTTCACGTACCATTTCGCCCAAAAATTCGTGGTTGGGCAAGTCTTGGGTAAAGTGGTCGTAATACGCCAAATCCGCTTTGTGGCGCACGCCGTGTACCAAAATCACTTTTTCAAATTGCTCGTAAATTTCAGGGTCGCGAGTTACGCTCAAAAATGGGGCAAGCCCTGTGCCTGTGGACAGCAAATACAAGTGCTTCGCGCCCTCGTTAAAATCGCTGGCAATCAGCGTACCTGTTGGTTTTTTGCTGATTAAGATTTCATCGCCCACTTTCAAGTGTTGCAAACGGCTGGTCAATGGGCCATCTTGCACTTTAATACTGAAAAATTCCAAGTGTTCTTCCCAGTTCGCGCTTGCCACGCTGTATGCACGCATGAGCGGTTTGCCGTCCACCATCAAGCCAATCATCACAAATTGACCGTTTTCAAAACGCAAACTTTCATCGCGTGTGCAAGTAAACGAAAAATAAGCGTCCGTCCAATGGTGTACCGACAAAACGGTTTGGGTGTTGAATGCTGCCATGTTGTATTGTTCCTATTACTATGTATAAAAGAAAGGCGCGATTTTAAAGTAAAGCATCATCTCAAACAAGATTTGTTTTTATTTGTCTGCTTGACAAAGCAGCCTGCACACCAATTTCACATCGCTTTCTAAACGGCAACAGCAAGGCAAAATTTCGTTGGCGTTCAAAAATGCCATTGGTGCGTTGGGATACGACACTTCGCCCGATTCCAGCACCAGCCGACACGAACCGCAATAGCCGCTTCTGCATTGGTATTCCACTTGATGTCCTGTGCGCTCCAATGCAGCGAGCAAATTGTCATCGGCGGCTAATGTGAATTCGGTGTCAGACGTGCAAACGGTAAAGTGCAGGCTGCTTTGGCTCATGGCTGAACCAGTTTGCCATTTTTGAAATTGTGTTGTTGCATAATGTTGCCGTTAATCGCATACACGGTATAAGTGCCGTCTTTAGGCTGGGCGCGAAATTCAAACAACTGCTCTTTGGCAAGCGTCATCGGGTCGCTTCGTTTGTTGCCGTTGTCGTAAAAATCCTGCACCAAATAGGCGTTATCGTTTTGTTTGACCAGCAACTGACGGAAAAAGCCGCCTTTAACCGCACTGTCAGATGTTTTGCCTTGCGCGTCAAAATAAGTGATGATTTTTTGCTCGGTCACATTGATACCGCCCGTTTTGGATTCGGCTTCATCTTTATCCAACGATAAAGGAATGTTGATGCTCGTTCCCAAGCCAACGTGTCGCCCAATAGAGCCACCCAGTCCCACGCCCAAAGAAATGCCGCTGCCATTCACGCCAACGCCGCTACACGCGGTTAAGCCTAATGCCACCACAGCCCATAAAATTGTTTGTTTCATTTTTATTTACTCCGCTATGTTTGATTCAATCGACTCATGCTTTTTCAACCACATTTCAAAAATTGTTAAAAATTCTGTTATTTGCTCTTTGCTCATAGGAATTTTGCTTTTGTATTTTGGCAAAGTAATATTTAAAAACCGCCAAAGTTTTTGGGGGCTATTTTGGCTAGTCTGGCTTTGGATTGCCAACCGCTATCCCTGTCCAAACAACGAAAGCATAGCACCAAATCAAAATCCAGTTCATCTTGTTTCCTTAAAGCAGCCTGCACTTTTACACGCGAATTTGCCCATCGCCCAACACAATCCATTTTTGCGAAGTCAAACCATTCAAACCCACAGGGCCGCGCACATGAATTTTGTCGGTAGAAATGCCAATTTCCGCGCCCAAACCGTATTCAAAACCGTCCGCAAATCGCGTAGATGCATTCACCATAACGCTAGAACTGTCCACCAAACGCAAAAATAAATTCGCCAACGTGTAATTTTCCGTGATGATGCTGTCGGTGTGATGACTGCCGTAAGTATTAATATGCAAAACGGCTTCTTCAAATGAATCAACGACTTTGATTGACAAAATTGGGGCTAAATATTCCGTTGTCCAATCTTCTTCGGTTGCCGCGATTGCGTTTGGCAGAATCTCGCGTGTTTTCAGGCAACCGCGCAATTCCACGCCTTTTTCTGCGTATTTTTCGGCTAATTCGGGCAAAATTTCGGCGGCGCGTTTGGCGTGAATCAATAAAGTTTCCATGGCATTGCAGGGCGCGTAACGCTGCGTTTTCGCGTTGAATGCAACTGTAATCGCCTTATTTTTATCCGCGGTCTCGTCAATATACACATGACAAATGCCGTCCAAATGCTTAATCACAGGCACACGCGCTTGCTCGCTCACGCGCTCAACCAAACTTTTGCCACCACGCGGAATAATGACATCAATCAAACCAACGGCTTGCAACATCGCGCCCACGCTTTCGCGGTCGGTATTTTCCACAAAACACACCACGTTTTCAGGCAGCCCATTTTCGCGCAACGCCTGTTTAATCAGCTTCGCTAACGCCATATTGCTGTTGAACGCTTCGCTGCCACCACGCAACACGCACGCATTGCCCGACTTCAAACACAACGCCGCCGCGTCAATTGTAACATTCGGACGCGCTTCGTAAATCATGCCAATCACGCCAAGCGGTACGCGCATTTTGCCAATGCGTAAACCATTGGGACGCAAACGAAATTCGTCCATTTCGCCCACAGGGTCAGGCAGCGCGACAATTTGCAGCAAACCTTCGCGCATGGTATGCAGGCTGCTTGGTGTGATTTTCAAGCGGTCTAGCAGCGCATCGGTTAAACCTTTTTGTTTACCGTTTTCAATGTCTTGCGCGTTGGCGGCAAGTAATTCGGTTTCGTGTGTGGCGATTAAATCTGCCAAACGAATCAGCGTGTTATTTTTGGCTGCGCTGTCGGCTTGCGCGAGTTGGTAATAGGCGGATTTGGCTTCTTTGGCGATTTGAGTGATGTAGTTTTGCATGGGGGTTGTCCTTGTGTGCAGGCTGCTTTTGTTGTATCGCTAAAAGTGAGCGATTTGTCGGGGTCAAGACCCCGACCTACGATTACTTCAACATATTCTTAATCACGCCCATAATCGTGCGCGAAATGGCGTTGGTTACTTGTTTGTTGATTTGGTTGCCCACCGAATCGGCAAGATTGTAGCCCAAACCTTGTCCTGATTTTTTGCGTCCGCCAAACAAGCCACCCAAAAAGCCATCTACCACGCTGGGTTGAGCAGCTTCGCTTGCAGTTTTGCCCGAAGCAGCCTGCACTTCACTTGGCTGTTGCGCCAACTGCTGCAAGGCTTCGTAGGCAGAAAAATTGTCCACCAAATCTTTGTAACGCGGATACAAGCTGTCGGATTGAAATATGGCGTTGCGTTCGGTATCGGCAAGCGGGGCAAGCTGCGATTGGGGCGGCATAATCCATGCGCGTTCCACGATTTGTGGCATACCTTTGTCGTCCAAAAACGAGACGAGTGCTTCGCCCACCGCCAATTCGGCAATGGTGCTGGCAACGTCTAGCTGCGGATTGCTACGGAATGTGTCGGCAGCCGCTTTAACCGCTTTTTGGTCGCGTAGCGTGAATGCGCGAAGTGCGTGTTGTACGCGGTTGCCCAGTTGCCCCAACACGGTGTCGGGCAAGTCCAGCGGATTTTGGGTAACAAAATACACGCCCACGCCTTTGGAGCGAATCAGGCGCACGGCTTGTTCTACTTGGTCGATTAACACCGCGTTGGCGTTGTCAAAAATCAAGTGCGCTTCGTCAAAAAACAGCACAAATTTGGGTTTTTCGGGGTCGCCCACTTCGGGCAGAGTTTCAAATAATTCTGCCAAAAACCACAGCATAAACGCGCTATACAAACGCGGCGAGCGCATGAGTTTTTCGGCATTTAAGATGTTGATAATGCCTTGACCGTTTTCGCTTTGAATCCAGTCTTGTAAATTGAGTTCGGGCTCGCCAAAAAATTGGTCTGCGCCTTCGGCTTCCAGTTGCAACAGTTGGCGTTGGATTGCGCCAATGCTGGCGGCGGATACGTTGCCATAGGTAGCGCAGTATTCTTTTGCGTGTTCAGACACATATTGCAGCAAGCCGCGCAAGTCTTTCAGGTCAATCAAATGCCAGCCTTTGTCGTCTGCCACGCGAAAAACCAAGTTCAACACGCCTCCTTGCGTGTCGTTCAGATTCATCAATCGCGCCAACAACATCGCGCCCATGGCAGAAATGCTCACACGCACGGGAATGCCTGTTGCGCCATACACGTCCCAAAAACGCACAGGAAAGCCTTGCAAATAGTCGGCAGTTAAACCGTATTGTGTCATGCGTTCGGCGACTTTGCCGCTGTTTTGTCCTGCGCAACAAATGCCCGATAAATCGCCTTTTACGTCTGCCATAAACACGGGAATGCCTTGACTGCTGAATGTTTCGGCGAGTTTACGTAGGGTTACGGTTTTGCCTGTGCCTGTTGCGCCTGCGATTAAACCGTGGCGGTTTGCCATTTTGGCGATTAAGTTGATGGGCGTGTTTTGATGATTGTGGGCGATGGTGTATTCGGTCATGATGCTTAATCGTTCAATAAATAAAAAAAGCAGCCTGCACTTTTAAAAACTACTGCACACGGCTTTTAAAACGGCTTTCGCGACGGATTTGTTCTTCCCAATCGGCACACGGTGCACGGATATAACGCACGCTGTCAAAGCCCAGCTCGGCAGCCTGCAATTTTTGGTCTTGGTTATAGTCCAATCGCGCAAATTCCGCTAAATTGCCCACTTGAAAAGACGTTTGCAAATTGTCGCTGCGGGCGTTTTGCCATTCGTACAAATCCAAAAAGCCGTCTCGGTTGGCATCGTTAATCAACACAAACGCGGCGGTCGGCTGCATTTGCGAACAGGCTTGCGCGGTTAATGGCATCAATAAGCCAGATAAACTTAATCCCAAAATCATCGTGCGTTTCATGGTTATGCTCCTGCTACCGTCATTTTGTCTAACCAAATTGAGCCGATTTTGCTACCACTACGGCGCAAAGAATCATCGGCAACGCCTGCAATGCCGCGCAACATATCATGCAGGCTGCCTGCAATCGTGATACCCGAAACAGGGTAAGCAATCACGCCATTTTCCACCCAAAATCCTGCTGCGCCACGCGAATAATCGCCTGTGAGCATATTCACACCCTGCCCCATGAGTTCGGTAATCAACAAGCCTGTTCCCATGTCGCGCAACAAAGCAGCCTGCGAATCGTGCGTGTGGCTCAAATGCAAATTGTGTGCGCCGCCTGCGTTGCCTGTGCTTTGCATGCCCAGTTTACGCGCAGAATAGCTGCCCAAGAAATAGCCCTGCACCACACCATTTTCAATCACAAAACGCGGCTGGGTGGCAACGCCTTCGCTATCAAAATAGGTGCTACCCAAAGCGCGTGGAATGTGTGGCTCTTCGCGCAAATGCAAGTGCGTGGGTAAAATCGTCTTGCCCAAACTATCGCACAAAAAACTGGTTTGACGATACAACGCCGAGCCACTTAATCCGCCAACCAAATGTCCGATTAAACTGCCTGACACAGTCGTATCCAGCACAACAGAGTAGCTACCTGTGGCAATGCTTCGCGCATTCAGGCGACTAACCGTGCGTTGAGCGGCAATGCGTCCAATTTGTTCTACGCTGTCCATTTGTGCAGCATCGCAATCGCTGTCGTACCAATAATCGCGCTCCATACCCGCAGCATCGGCGGCAACCAAACTGCACGAAATACTGTGGCATGTGCCGCGTTGATGCTGACAAAAGCCGTGCGTGTTGGCATACACAAATTGATAGTGCGATGTGCTGACATTTGCGCCATCGGAATTTTGAATCCGCGCATCAAAGTCCAAAGCAGCCTGCTCGCATTGCTTGGCAAGTTCAACCGCTTGTTTGCTGCTTAATTGCCATTCGTGGTATTTGTTTAAATCGCCAATGTGTTGCGCCATTAAATTGGCATCAGCAAGACCCGAGCAATCGTCTTCGGCGGTGTATCGCGCAATCGCACAAGCAGCCTGCACCGTGTCGGCAATGGCTTGGGGTGACAAATCGGCGGTGCTGGCACGTCCTTTGCGTTGTCCCACATACACCGTAATATCCAAAGATTTATCTTGTTGATGTTCAATTTGTTCGATGTCTTGCAAACGCACTTGCACACTTTGTCCGAGTGATTCGCTTAAATCCACTTCGGCGGCGGTTGCACCATTGAGCTTGGCAAGTTGCAGCACCGTTTCGGCGGTTTGACTTAAATTGTGAGCAGAATGTTGAAACATAAAATCGCTTATGTGATAGAAAAAAAGTGACTTCATTGTAGCCTTTTTTCATCACAATTTGGCGGTTTGCAAGATGAAAAACTTAAAGGATTGTGTAAAGTTTGTTATTATTACGTCATTTTTCAAACGAATTTAAAGCACATCATGGAACAGCAAGAAGAATGGGTAAGCAAAACCCAAAAGAAAAAGCAAATGGACGAACTGCAAGATTTGGGCATGGAATTGACCAATCTATCGTCTGAAACGCTCAAAAAATTGACTTTACCCGAAGATTTATATGAAGCGGTGCGCGAATACAAAAAAATCACGTCCAACAGCGCAGTCAAACGCCAACGCCAATACATTGGACGCTTAATGCGCGATATTGACCCGACACCAATCCGCGAATTTTTAGCCAAACTAAAAGGCGACAACCAAGCGCACAATGCGTTTTTGCAACGTGTGGAACAAGCCCGAACGCGCTTGTTAGCAAACGATGACGCGCTCACACAATTTATCGCTGATTACTCACACGCCGATGCCAGCAGCCTGCGAACTTTAATCCGCAATGCGCGTAAGGAAGCGGAACAAAACAAACCGCCCAAAAATTTTCGTGCGCTGTATCAAGAAATTAAATTGGTTATGGACGAAACAGTTACACAATCCGATGATAGCGGCTTAATTGAATAATGCCTATCCAAAGCAAAGTAAATAAAAGGTTATTTGAATGGGATATCAAAAAAGACAACGCTCTAAATCAAAATATAATCAAAATAATCGCAACACGGTGCGAGCCTTGCTTTTATTATTGCTGCTTTTAACGCTTACATACGCGTGGCTACAATGGCAAGAAAAACACAAAGAAAACGAACCCGTGTCTTTGGCGCAAGAAGAAGTAGTACACAAGCCTTTGTATTGGGCAGTTGCACGGCCTGCCTATCCGCCTTTTACCGAGCGTGGCGCACAAGGCGAAATGATTGGCATGGACGTGGAATTGTTGCAGGCGATTGCCGAACAAAGCGGCATCGAAATCACCATTCGCCCGCAAGAATTAAACGGTTTGCTCCGCAGTTTGGACGCAGGCAGTGCCGATATTGTGATTGGTGGCATCAACATCACGCCCGAGCGCAGACAGCAATATTTGTTTACGCGTCCTTATCTGACGGGGAAATGGGCAGTTTTGTCACAAAACAAATTAAGCAACTGGGGGCAATTATCAGGCAAAACCATTGCCGTCACCGATGGCGCATTGGCTGAAACTTATGCGCAAACTTTTAGCAATGTTCAGCCAGCCCGTGTCAGCAGCTTGTATTTAGGCATAAATGCGGTACAGAAAAACAATGCCTATGCCATTTTGGATAGCGATGTGGTGCTAAAACATTATCAGCAAGCCAATCCCGACTGGTATTTGCTAGCCCAGCCTGGTGGTGAAACGCTTGCCTTTGCGTTTGCAGTCAAAAAAGACAATGTTTTATTGAAGAAAAAACTGGACGCTGGTTTGGCGGCGATTAAATCAACAGGTTTATATCAAGCAATTTTGGCGAAATATGGACAATAAGGTTTTGGCGTAAACAAAGTGCAGGCTGCTTTTTAACGGTTTTTATGCCGAAAAAGCAGCCTGCACTTTTGTGTTAAAATACGCCCACTTTTCTTTTATTTGGATAACAAAAATGCATGAAAATCAAAATATTATTGTCGGATTATCAGGCGGCGTAGACAGTTCGGTAACGGCTGCGCTGCTCAAACAAGCTGGCGCAAATGTGCGTGGCGTGTTCATGCAAAACTGGGAAGACGACAACAACGACGAATATTGCAGCATCAAACAAGATTCGCTAGACGCAATGGCAGTAGCAGATATTGTGGGGATTGATATTGATATTGTGAATTTTGCCGCGCAATACAAAGACAAGGTTTTTGCCTATTTTTTGCAGGAATATCAGGCAGGTAGAACGCCCAATCCCGATGTATTGTGTAATGCGGAAATCAAATTCAAATGTTTTTTGGATTACGCGATTGAGCAAGGCGCAGAAGCGATTGCGACTGGGCATTATGCGCGTAAACAAGTGCGCGACGGCGTGCATTATTTGTTGCGCGGATTGGATAATAATAAAGACCAAAGTTATTTTTTATACCGTTTGCAGCCATTTCAGTTGGAAAAAGCCTTGTTTCCATTGGGACATTTGGAAAAGCCAGAAGTGCGCCGTTTGGCGACTGAATTTAAATTGCCGACTGCGGCGAAAAAGGACAGCACGGGCATTTGCTTTATTGGCGAGCGTCCATTCCGTGAATTTTTGCAGAAATATTTGCCAACGCACAACGGCAATATGGTTACGCCCGAAGGCAAAATCGTGGGCGAACATTTGGGTTTGACGTTTTACACGATTGGGCAGCGCAAAGGTTTGGGGATTGGTGGCGCAGGCGAACCTTGGTTTGTGGTGGGCAAGAATTTGCCGAGAAATGAATTGATTGTGGTGCAAGGACATGACCACGAATTGTTGTACACGAAATCGCTGCAAATGCACGATTTAAGCTGGACGCTGCCTGAAAAACCGCAAGCAGAGCGTTACACTTGCAAAACGCGCTACCGCATGGCAGACGCGGCGTGTGAATTGCGTTATCTTGATGAACATACGGCGGAATTGTGGTTTGATGAACCGCAATGGGCGGTTACGCATGGGCAATCGGCGGTGTTGTATGACGGCGAAATTTGCTTGGGTGGTGGCGTGATTACGGCTACCGATAAGCCTTTGATTATTTTGTAAACCAAAGCAGCCTGCACATGAATCGCCGCGAATTTTTGCTTCAATCTGCGCTTTGGACAACGGTGGCTTCCGCTTCGTGGCTGGGCTATCGCTATTTGAATCGCCTGCCCACTGTGTCGCTGGACAAAGTGGGCTTGCCGCTGGCACACGCGCTGCGCGATGCCCAGTTGCCGCTTGCGCCTGCGCATGAACACGATTGCGATGTATTGATTTTGGGCAGCGGTGCGGCGGCGTTGTCGGCGGCATGGTATTTGGCGAAAAATGACCAGCCTAACTTTTTGATTGCAGAAGGATTTGATCGCAACGGCAACAACGCTGCCTATGCGTTTTCAAGCAGCCTGCACGCTCCAACTGGCGCACATTATTTGCCACAGCCCTCTGCCGAAAGTTCGTTTGTGCGCGAAATGTTGGCGGATTTGGCGATGATTCAGGGCTACGACGCTGCTGGCAACCCTGTTTACCACGAAACCGATTTGGTACACGCGCCCGATGAGCGTGTTTGGGTAAACGGTACTTGGCAAGATGGTTTACTGCCCCAACGCGATGCCGATTCGGTGCGCTTTTTTCAATTTATTCAGCAGATTAGCCATGCAGTTGGCACAGACGGGCGCAAGGCGTTTGCCATGCCTGTGGCGTTGAGTTCGCAAGACGAACAATGGCGCAAATTGGACACGCTCACGTTTGCCGATTGGCTCAAACAGCAGGCATATCAATCGCCTAACTTATTGTGGTATTTGGATTATTGTTGTCGTGATGATTATGGACAAGGCATCGCACAGGTGTCAGCGTTTGCAGGTTTGCATTATTTTGCTGCGCGTGGCAACGAAAATGCGGCGGTTTTGACTTGGGCAAGTGGCTTAAATCATCTGTCAGAAAAAATCCGCCAATTCATTGGTTTACAAGAATTGCCGCAGTTTCCCAATACGCAGCAATGGGCGTTTAAGCAGCCTGCAAGTGTACCAGCCGTTGCGCTGCGTATTCAAGAGCGCGATGATGTGGTTGAAGTAACGCTGCGCCACACGCAATCGGGCGACACGCGGTTGGTTCGCGCCAAAAAAGTGATTTGCGCCATGCCGTTGATGGTTGCCAAGCGTGTGGTGCAAAATGCCGAGCGATACGGCTTTTCCGCGCACAATCCCTTGCTCGAAAGCGCACCTTGGTTGGTTAGCCAGTTTGTGTTGCACCAGTTTCCAAACGAGCCTGCCAAAACCGAGTTGGCGTGGGACAATGTGGTGCAGCATTCGCGTGGTTTGGGCTATGTGGTTGCCACGCACCAAGCGATTCGCGTTGCCAAGCCCACGCAAACGATTTTTACGGCTTATGCCGCGCTCAACCACGATACGCCAGCCAATGTGCGCCACGCCCTACTCGCTGCCGAACCGCGTGATTTGTTGGACATTGCCGCGCAAGATTTGCTGACGGTGTATGGCGGCAAACGCTTTTGGCAACACGTTTCACACGTTCACATCACGGCGCGAGCGCATGCGATGGCGGTGCCGCAAGTGGGCTATTTGAGCCAGCCTTTGTATCACGCCTTGCGCCAACATCGGTCGCGCTTGCTGTTTGCACACAGCGATATGAGTGGCTATTCGGTGTTTGAAGAAGCGGCTTATTGGGGTGTGCAGGCTGCTTTGGCGGTTTTGGATAAGTAAAAAGCAGCCTGCACTTTTTGTTTACATACAACTTAACAATAGAGAAGAGACGATGATAACTCATTCACCAGTAGTTTCTATTATTACTCCATGCTACAACAGCACGAAATACGTTCACGAAACCCTGTCCAGCCTATCGGCACAGACCTTTACTGATTTTGAAATCATCGCCATGGACGATGGTTCTAGCGATGACACGTTGGCAATTTTGCAAGCCTACGCCCAACATGAGCCACGTTTAAAAATCTACACACAAAGCAATCAAGGACAAGCTGGCGCACGACAAAACGCGATTGCTCATGCCACAGGCGAATATTTGCTATGCGTGGATTCGGACGACAAATTAAGCCCCAACGCGCTAGAAAAATTTGTACAAGCCGCTCGGACGCATCAGGCAGATATTGTCTCTTCAAATCATCAATTATTTGGGCGAAAAAGTACGTCTATTATCCATATGTCATTCAATTTAAAACGCTTGTTGTGGGTTAATTGTATTTTAATGACCGCATTGCTTCGGCGCGACAAATTTATAGCCGCAGGCGGTTTTGACGCCAATTTGCGCTGTTTTGAAGATTGGGAACTGTGGATTAACCTAATCAAACACGGAGCAAAAGTCCACCACATTCCCGAAGTGCTGTTTTTCTATCGCCAACGCGAAGACTTGACTTCGGTTACAGATACCACCACGCAATACGAAAACGAAGCCACCGCTTATATATACAATAAGCACCGTCAATTTTATAGCGAACAAGGCATTAATTTGTACTACGTTTTTCACGATGCCTATTCGTGCTATGAGAAAAAGCGCAGCCACTATGCCAACCCATTGCGCCGCTGGTTTTACAAAACCTTTAAACCGAAAAAATATCAGCAAATTTATGCTAGATACGATTTGTTATAAAAAAGCAGCCTGCAATTTTGTTCAATAAACAAAAAGTGCAGGCTGCTTTGTTTTAATTTTCACGTTTACAAATACACAATCTCGCCAGACCGTCCACGGCTTTCTTTGCTCAACCACCACACAAAATCGGGCGTGATGTCGGTCATATTTTTGCGCTCGGCAGCGGTTTCGCCTGGGTGCGTTTTAATGCGTTGTGGCGAATTGATACGCCCTGGCACAAGCACATTGGCGCGTAAATGCTCAAAACGCTCCCATTCATCGGCAGCCACTTGACACAAATAGTTCAACGCCGCTTTGGACGCGCCAAATCCGCCCCAATATGCCTGCGGTTTTTCGCCATGACTTTCGCCAACAAAAATCACCGAAGCATCGTCAGACGCTTTCAACATCGGCAACAAGGCGCGGCTCAATGCCATGGGCGCAACTGTGTTGATGCGATATTGATTGACCCATTCGTCCACCGTTTGAAAATCCAACGGCGACAAGGCATAAAAATAGCTAGCGCAATGCACAATGCCGTCCAATTTGCCACCTGTGGCTTGGGCAATCGTGTCGGCAAGCTGGGTGAAATCTTTGTCTTGGGCGGGCATCATGTCAAACACCAAGGCAAATGGCTCGGGGCAGCCTGCATTCACAATATCGTCGTACACTTTTTCCAATTTCTTTTGGCTACGCGCCACCAAAATCACGGTTGCGCCTGCTTGAGCGGTGGCTTTTGCCACTTGCTCGCCCAAACCTTGCGATGCGCCTGTTACCAAAATCACTTTGTTTTGCAATGTTTTTTCGCTCATTTTGTTTACCTAAATCACATAAAATGACATTATCTTAACACAGATTGTGCTGCTGCTTGTCCACTCAACACCGCCGCTTCCAAAGTCGCTGGATAGCGCGAATGCAGCCAATCGCCAGCCAGCCAAATTCCACGCGCATTCAAATCGTGCATATCGGGCAGACTTCGGTTTACGCTGCTGGCAATGGTGGCGCGTTTTTCGGTAATCACTTGCTGGGCAATCGGCTCGCCTACATTCGGGCAAACACGCAACACGTCTTGATGTACCAATCTTGCCCAATCGTTTGCTGTGTGGTGCAGGCTGCTTTGGTCGGACACGCTAATCACGGCGGCAATTTCGTTTGCGCCGTTGATTTGCGTTCGGTCAATCAACCAATGTGCTGTGCCGTATGCAAAACCTGTCATCAACGCAGGCAGAGCGCACGGTTTTGCGTATTGTAAATACACGGTGGTAATCGCGTGATACTGTAATTTGTCTATCGCCGCGCGGACTGAATCACCCAAATCATCAGGCAACAGGGCTGGCAAGTGATACGGCGCGGTCGCCAAAATCGCTGCGTCAAATGTTTCGTTTTCTACCACGATTTTCGTATTGTCCAAACCGATTTTGCCGACTCGCGTTGCAGGCTGCCATGTTGCGCCCTGCCCGATTGCCCACTGCAACACGGGTTCGGCAAACACTTTGCCCAAATCATCGCGCGGAATTAAATAATCGCAGGCTGTCGTTTGATGACACCAAACGCTGTCTTCCAGCACATGACACAACACGCGCAAACTGGCGGTTTCCAAAGGCGTGTTCATGGTGCTCCACACCAGCGGTTGCCAAAATTCAGCTATCCATTTGGGCGATACTTTGTGTGCGGCGAACCACGATTGCACCGATTGGTCGGGTTGCGCTTGCGTGTACCATTTTTGCAATGCCAACATGGGTTGCAGCAACGCAACTTTTTCAAGCAGCCTGCACGATTTCGCGCTCCAGATCGTCCAAAACAATGCCAATCGCATAGGCAAGTTAAGCGGCATGGCAAACTGTGCGCCATCTGCCAAATACCATTGCAAGGGTTGGCGCACAAATGCTTGGTCAATATCCACGCCCACTTGTTGCAACAAATCCCACACGCCACGATACGCACCAATCAGCAAATGTTGTCCGTTGTCGGCAAATGAAAAAGGCGTGGCATTCACGCCACGCGCTCGCCCACCTGCCACGCGACTGGCTTCAAACAGCGTTACTTGGCAATGGGGCGCAAGATGAGCGACGGCGGAAAGTCCTGCCCAACCTGCGCCGATAATCGCTACTTTGCGCTTCACGGTTTAAACCCCAGCAACCACGTTTTGAGCGCGATTCGCATTTTGCGCGGATTGGGCAAACGGATTTTGTAGCGCAACACGTTTTGCAAGCCATCGCGTTCAATTTCCAATAGCAGCGCGTAATAAATACTGCCCATGATTAAGCCTGCTTTTTGCGCTTTTTGGTCTTCGCTGGGCAACAGGGCAACGGCTTGGCGATAAGTTTGCACGGCGCGTTCGTATTGAAACTGCATTAAGCGTTCAAATTCGGGCGTGATTTGGGCGGACAAAATGCTGTTGGCTGGGCAATTAAATTGCTGTAAATCGTCCATTGGCAAATAAATCCGCCCCATGCGTGCGTCTTCGCCCACATCGCGGATAATGTTGGTAAGCTGCAAGGCAAGCCCCAATTTTTCAGCATATTGCAAGGTTTGCGGATTGGCGTAACCCAAAATTCGCGCAATCAATCGCCCAACTACGCCTGCCACGCGATAGCAATAATATTGCAAATCGTCAAACGATTGATAGCGAACGTGGTGCAAATCCATTTCCATGCCGTTGATGATGTCTTCCAGTTCGTCTTGTGGCAAGGCAAACGCAGGTGCAACGCTTTGGAGTGCTTGGTTTACGGGGTGTTCGGGCGTGGCGTTGGCTTGATAAGCTTTGGCTAAATCTTGTCGCCACCAAAGCAAGGTTTGTCGCGCGACGTTGGCATCGCTGCAATCGTCCACCACGTCGTCCAATTCGCGGCAAAAGGCGTACAACACGGTCATGGCGTTGCGCCGTTCGGTTGATAAAAATTTAAAGCCTGCCAAAAAGCTAGAACCGCTTTTTTGAGCTTTGTCGTGGCAATATTCTAGGGGTGTCATGATGTGGTTTGTGTGCAAAATAATGGGCGCGATTGTAGCACAAAGTGCAGGCTGCTTTTTTAACTGCAAACTTCCATTAGATTTTCTGCGAAACAAGTGTTTCATCAGTCGTAAGGTGGGATTTATTCCACCAATTTACTCAACAGTTTTGGTGGGATAAATCCCACCTTACGCCAATTTTTAAGAAATTGAATAGGGACAAAAGCAGCCTGCATTTAATCAACCAAAAAAATGCAGGCTGCTTTTTCAGGTTTACGCGATTTGACGTGCAGCTTTGATTTGCTCGTAAATTTGCACCAACGACTGCACCACATAATCGGGCTTGGTATCGGCATGGCGCGACAGTTCTGCCATATCGCCATAACCAAAATCTACGCCTACGCTCGGGCAGCCTGCACTTTTTGCCGCCAGCATATCGTTGTGCGAATCGCCTACCATAAGCATATTTTCGGGTGCAACGCCCAATACATCTGCCACATACAACAATGGCTCGGAGCTGGGTTTGCGTTCGGGCAAGGTGTCGCCGCCCACCACAATGCTAAAATAATCGTTAAGCTGCAAATCTTTCAACAGCTTAACGGCTAGCATTTCGCTTTTGTTGGTGACAACGGCAAGCGGTAATTCCAACGAACGCAGCAAACCCAAAGCGGCTTCGGTTTCGGGATACGGGCGCGTGGCGTTGGCAATGTTGAGCGCGTAATGGCGCACAAACAGCGAATAGCCCTGCTCCCAAGTCGCTAAATCTGCCTTGCCATGATGATTGGCAGTCAGCGCACGATGTACCAACACGCTAATGCCATCGCCCACATAGCTTTGCACCACATCGCGTGGTAATTCGGGCAACTGCATGGCTTGGCGCATGGCGTTTGCCGATGCCGCTAAATCGGGCACGGAATCCACCAAAGTGCCGTCTAAATCAAATGCGACTGCTTGAATGTGTTTCATGCTGTTTCTCCCATTAGGTTTTGTATGATTTGCGCTGCGCTGCCTGTTTGGCAAAGTGGCGCGTTTTGTCCTGCCCAAAAGCTGTTAAATTCGTGGCAGCCTGCATTTTGCGCGGCTTGACGCAATGCCGCAAAATACACGCCAGCGAGCGGAAAAGGTAAGGCGTTGGGGTGCATATAGCCCAGTTCGCGCATCCATCGGGTTACAATGCCACGTGCACCACCGCCTGTAAAAATATTGCTGACTGCGGTGCAGGCTGCTTGTTCGCTTTGCAAATAGGCGCGATGAATCGGCGCGGTTAAGGCTTCGTCCGCCAACAAAAATGCCGTGCCACTTTGCACTGCTGCTGCGCCCAAAGCAAAAGCAGCCTGCACCGTAGCGCAATCAGCAATACCACCTGCCGCAATCACAGGTAAATCTACGGCGCGAACGATATTCGGCAACAAGGCAAACGTGCCGCTTTGCGTGGCAACATCGTCCTTATCCAAGAACCAACCACGATGTCCGCCTGCTTCCCAGCCTTGCGCGATAATGCCGTCTATGCTTTGCGCTGCCAAATAACGCGCTTCACGAACCGTAGTCGCGCTGGATAAGATTTTTGCGCCAGTCACCCGAACCGCGTCCAACAAAGGCGAACTGGGTAAACCAAAATGAAAACTGACCACCGCTGGACGATGTTTTGCCAACACAGGCAACATGGTTTCGTCAAACGGACGGCGCGTGTCTTGCAACGCCACTTGGCTTAAATCCACGCCTAATTCCGCGCAATAGGGCTGCAACGCGCTTTGCCAACGCACCACTTGTTCGGCAGATGGATTGGGTGTTTCGTGTGCAAAAAAATTGACATTAACAGGCGCATTGCCCACCGCTTGCCGAAACGTGCTTAATTGCGCGTCTAGCTGTTCGGGCGAATACATGGCGGCTGGTAGCGAACCCAGCCCACCTGCTTGACAAACCGCAATCGCCAGTTGCGCGTCTTGTGCGCCTGCCATTGGCGCTTGAATGAAACGATGTCGCAAAGAAGAAAGCAAAGTTTGCATGATGTTTTAGCCTTTTTTGTTTGGCGTGATAGAAAAAGCAGCCTGCATTTTTTAGTCGCTAAAATTATTGCCCACAACCACTTTTTGGTTTGTTACCCAAAATATTGATGACTTTGCGTGCAGGCTGCTTTTCGGCTGGCGCGTCATCGTCATCATCGCGCGTAGGCGTAAACGAAACGGTTTCGCTATCAAACGCCAAATCGCCGCCATGTTTGAGATTTTGACCGCGTTGCAATCCCGCAAAATCAAACAGCTCCGTATCCGCCAAATGAGATGGCACAACATTTTGCAATGCCGAAAACATACTCTCAATACGACCAGGGAAACGCCTATCCCAATCTTTCAACATATCGCCGATGACTTGACGTTGCAAATTCGGTTGCGAACCACACAAATTGCACGGAATAATCGGAAATTCCTTTAATTCCGCATACTTAATCAAATCTTTTTCCTTAACATACGCGAGCGGACGAATAACGATGTGTTCGCCATTATCCGACACCAATTTAGGTGGCATGGCTTTGAGTTTACCGCCATAAAACATATTCAAAAATAGGGTAGCAATAATGTCATCGCGGTGATGTCCGAGCGCGATTTTGGTGCAACCCAATTCTTTGGCGGTGCGATACAAAATCCCACGGCGCAAACGGCTACACAGCGAACAAGTGGTTTTGCCTTCTTCTAACACACGTTTAACGGTGGAATAAGTGTCTTCTTCCACAATTTTGAACGGCACGCCAATGCTGGTCAAATATTCGGGCAAAACGTGTTCGGGAAACCCCGGTTGTTTTTGGTCAAGATTGACGGCAATCAGTTCAAATTCAATCGGCGCGGACGCTTGAAGTTGGCGCAAAATATCCAACAGCGCATAGCTATCCTTGCCACCCGACAAGCAAACCATGATTTTGTCGCCATTTTCAATCATGTTGAAATCGTTAATCGCGTCGCCCACTGCATGACGTAGGCGTTTGTTTAATTTATTGTTTTCTAATTCGTTTTTGGTTTTTTTAGACATAGTGGTCAGCAATCAAAAATAAAGCGCGGATTATATAGTAAAATGAAATCGCAATGGTACGGCGTTGATAACGCTCTTATGTGCTATTTGCACACGGCGAGCGTTATCGCCTTGTCCCATTTTTATTTCATTTCACTATAACAAAAAGCAGCCTGCACAATTTAAGAAAAGTGCAGGCTGCTTTTGTGGTTAATTTAATGCTTAATACACAAATTCAGCCACATTTTTTGCTGTTCTGGCGTTAGGATTTGATACATATCGTGATAAAAGCGCAGTTCTTCCACCGTTTGCGCCATTTCATCAGCATAGCGTTCATACGCCACACGACGCGCGTACGTTGGGTCAAACATGCCTTTTTCGAACAAACCGCTCAATTCGATTCCGCCACGATTATTGCGAATTTCGCGCACAATGCGGTCACTTTCTGCTTTATAATGTTGGCGCAATAATTGCAACTGCACACGCTGTGGCACGCTCAATTTTAAAGTTCGTAAATCGCAATTTGGGCGAATAGAAAACGCTTCGGCTGGCACATGAGCAACCAACATTCCCGCGGCGCAAGCCACTGTACACAAACGAAAAGTGGACAAAATCATAGTGTGTGATTCCTTGGTTGAATAGTTTTGTTGCCGCATTTTAATGCGAATTATTTTCAAATATCAAAGGCTACTATGCAATATCGTATCGCTCCCAGCATTCTTTCTGCCGATTTCGCTCGTTTGGGCGAAGAAGTCCGCAATGTTATTGCCGCAGGCGCAGACTTAATCCATTTTGATGTGATGGACAACCATTATGTCCCCAACCTAACCTTTGGCCCGATGATTTGCGCGGCATTGCGTCCACACGCCACCATGCCGATTGACGTACATTTAATGGTAGAACCTGTTGATGACATGATTAACGCGTTTTTACACGCAGGCGCAGACATCATCACATTCCACCCAGAAGCCAGCAAACACATTGACCGCAGCCTGCAACTGATTAAAAACGCAGGCAAACAAGCAGGTTTGGTGCTCAATCCTGCCACGCCTATTCACATTTTGGAACACGTTTTGGATAAGCTAGACATGGTTTTGTTGATGTCGGTGAACCCTGGTTTTGGCGGACAAGCGTTTATTCCGCACACGCTGGACAAATTGCGCCAAACGCGCCAGCTGCTCGATGCGTATCAGGCGCAAACAGGACGACGCATCGCGCTAGAAGTAGATGGTGGCATCAAAACCGACAACATCGCCCAAGCCGCCCAAGCTGGTGCGGATACGTTTGTGGCAGGTTCGGCAATTTTTGGTGCCGCAGACTACGCGCAAGTGATTCAACAAATGCGTGATGAATTGAGCAAAATTTAAAAAGCAGCCTGCACTTTTGTTACACAAATAGAAAGAATTTATGTCCAACCAAAGATTGATTTACGGCTTTCACGCCATCAACGCCCGTTTGTGGCAAAACCCCAAATCCATTACCGAATTGTATGTATTGGAAAACAAAGCCGACGCACGCACACGCGAAGTATTGGAAAAAGCCGCAGCAGAAAACGTCAAACTGCATTTTGCCGACCAAGACCGCTTGAATACAATGGCAAAAGGCGCACGACATCAAGGCGTGGTTGGCTTTATTGACGCGTCTAAAAACCACGTTCATTTGGAAGACGTGTTGGACAACTTGCGCGAACCTGCCTTTTTGCTGGTGCTGGACGGCATTACCGACCCACACAATTTGGGCGCGTGTTTGCGTACTGCCGATGCCATGGGCGTGCATGCCGTGATTGCGCCCAAAGACAAAAGCGCAGGTTTAAACGCCACCGTGAGCAAAGTCGCGTGTGGCGCAGCCGAAACTGTGCCGTATATTACCGTAACCAATTTGGCGAGAACTCTGCGCGAACTCAAAGAATGCGGCATTTGGGTAGTCGGCACAGACATGGGCGGCGATGCCGATTTGTTCCATTACGACATTCCGCAATCGGTGGCGTGGGTCATGGGCAACGAAGGCGACGGCATGCGCCGTTTAACGCGCGAACATTGCGATGCGCTGGTGTCTATCCCCATGTTTGGTACAGTGGAAAGCATGAATATTTCCGTATCGGCTGGCATGGTGTTGGCAGAAACGCGCCGCCAACGTACGATGCAATCCGCTTAAACTTGTGCAAAAAAGTGTAAAAACCGTTACAATCCGCGCCTAATCATTTTTTCACGATTTGTTATGCACCACGTTCCTGATATTTCCGATTGCATCACGCAGAATTTAAACCAGTATTTCCACGACCTTGACGGCGAAACACCATCGGGGATTTACGACATGGTGCTGTTTCAAGTAGAAAAACCGCTGTTGCAGCGCGTGATGCAAGAATGCGGTGGCAATCAATGCAAAGCCGCCGATATGCTGGGCTTAAACCGCAACACCTTGCGTAAAAAATTAGTACAACACGGCTTACTGTCGTAAAGACAAAGCAGCCTGCACATTATTTGGAATATTCAAAATGTGCAGGCTGCTTTTTGATTTTTATTTTTTTAAAAGGATTGATGCTCATGGAATTTTTATTTTGGTTCATAGTCGGCATGATTGGTATGGCTGCTTGGAGTATGAAACAACAAAGCAAACCAAAAGATAAACCGCGAGATATTCCATCGCCCCAACCTAATCATTCATTAACCAAGCAGCCTACACAACCAAGTAAAAATAACACAGGCAAACATATTCAAATTAAAGGAAATATTGGCGAACAACTCATTAAAATTAAAATTTTAGAAAATTTGAATCCATCAACCTATCGTCATTTTCATAACTTAATTTTGCCGAATCAGCAAAAAACAACACAGATTGACCATATTATTGTGTCGCCGTTTGGTATTTTTGTTGTAGAAGTAAAATATTTTGCAGGCTGGATTTTTGGTCAATCCAAAGATAGACAATGGACGCATACTTTATCTAGACACAAACAACAAAAATATCCTTTCCCCAATCCATTGCACCAAAATTATGGGCATATTAAAGCCTTGCAAAATTTACTTACCTTGCCCGAAACAGCTTTTCATTCTGTTGTAGTATTTGCACATAGAAATTGTCAAATTCGTACCCAATTGCCTAGCAATGTTTGTTTATTGAATGATTTTATTCCTTATATTCAACAATATAATACTAAAATGTTAAATGGAGAACAAATGCAGGCTGCTGTGCAACTGTTGTCTAACCCAGAATTTATTGGCACAGAAGAGAAAACCCAGCAACACATTCAATCCTTAAAGAAATAACCATATCCTTTTCCCCTAACCCTTTTATTTACAACAAGGAATCAAAAACATGGCACAAATCAAACGCGCCTTAATCAGCTTATCCGACAAAACAGGTGCAGTAGAATTTGCACGCGCTTTGCACGAATTGGGCGTGGAAATTTTATCCACAGGCGGCACGGCGAAATTACTGGCGGACGCAGAAATCCCCGTGATTGAAGTGGCTGATTACACGGGTTTTCCTGAAATGTTGGACGGGCGCGTAAAAACGCTGCACCCGAAAATTCACGGCGGCATTTTGGGTCGCCGCGATTTGGACGAACACGTTGCGAAAATGGCAGAACATGACATCGGCAACATTGATTTGGTGTGCGTGAATTTGTATCCATTCGCCGTCACGATTGCGAAACCAAGTTGCACGTTGGAAGACGCAATTGAAAATATTGATATTGGCGGCCCGACTATGGTGCGTTCTGCCGCGAAAAACTGGAAACACGTGGCGATTGTTACCGATAATTCGGATTTTGAAAATATTATCAATGAATTGCAACAAAATTCAGGCAGCCTGTGCGACAAAACGCGCTTTAATTTGTCGCGCAAAGCATTCAACCACACGGCGCAATATGACGGCATGATTTCCAATTATTTGACCAGCGTGTCTGATGAAAAATTGTCGGGCGAGCCGCAAATTTCTGCGTTTCCACAACAATTTAACCAAAGTTGGATTAAGGTTCAGGAAATACGTTACGGAGAAAATCCGCATCAACAAGCGGCGTTTTATCGTGATATTTACCCAGCTTCAGGCAGCCTGAGCGCGTACACGCAATTACAAGGTAAGGAATTGTCTTATAACAATATTGCGGATTCGGACGCGGCTTGGGAAGCGGTGAAATCGCTTGAACAACCTGCTTGTGTGATTGTGAAACACGCCAATCCATGCGGTGTGGCGGTGGCGACGAATACGTTGGACGCTTACCGTTTGGCGTACGCGACTGATACGACCAGCGCGTTTGGCGGCATTATCGCGTTCAACCGCGAAGTAGATGGCGCAACGGCAAAACAAATCACGGACAATCAATTTATGGAAGTGATTATGTCGCCTGCGTTTACGGCAGAAGCGTTGGAAATTTTGGCGGCGAAGAAAAATGTGCGCGTTTTGACTGTGCCTTTGGTGGCGGGCGCAAATCGTTTTGAATTGAAACGTGTGGGCGGCGGCTTGTTGGTACAAACGCCTGATATTCATCAATTAAATCGTGCGGATTTGAAAGTCGTTTCCAAACGCCAACCAACGGAACAAGAATGGAATGATTTACTGTTTGTGTGGAATGTAGCGAAATTTGTGAAATCTAATGCGATTGTGTTCGGCAAAGACGGTCAGACGTTTGGCATTGGCGCAGGGCAAATGAGCCGCGTGGACAGTACGCTAATTGCGGCGCGTAAGGCACAAGACGGCGGTTTTGATTTGAATGGTGCGTGTGCGGCTTCGGACGCATTTTTCCCATTCCGCGATGGCGTTGATGTGATTGCGGAACAGGGGATTAAGGCGATTATTCACCCAGCAGGTTCTATGCGCGATGAAGAAGTGTTCGCGGCGGCTGATGAACATGGTATTGCGATGGTGGTAACGGGGGTGCGCCATTTCCGTCATTGATTTAAATAGTTTGAAATTCTGTAAAACATTTCCAATCCCCTTGAATTTTTAAGAAAATTCAAGGGGATTATCAATAGTAAAAAACGCATTCTAGCCATTTCTTTCTCTGCTTTTTTGAGTCATTACTGTAAAAAGGGTTCAAAAAAATTGCATATAGTCGTATAATTTGTCTCCTTTCACAAAAATCAGTCGATGAATCTAACAATTCATTGTGTTCATTATTAATTAAATTTAGGATAAACTATGAAACAACCTATTACTTTTAAACCCTTGATTTTAGCAACTTTATGTGCTTCGGTTTTATCGGCTTGCGGTGGCGGTGGAGGCGGTTCAAATGTAAATACAAATGGCACCAATACTGTTCCAACTAAACCAGCACAACCTAATAAACCAGTGCAGCCTAATAAACCAGTGCAGCCTAATAAACCAGTGCAGCCTAATAAACCAGTGCAGCCTAATAAACCAGTGCAGCCTAATAAACCAGTGCAGCCTAATAACCCAGTGCAGCCACCATTAACCAAGCAGCAATTGACTGACAAAAAAGCCATTGCAGAAAAATCTGGTTTTGGTGTAGTACGAAACAATGTAGCTAACACCATTCAAACCGCCGAAGTTAAAATCGGCAATCATGTTTACAAAGGCAAAGCTGACGATGCCAGCAAAACGTATTATGTTCCGTTAAACATCAACGATTTTAAACAGGGTATGAGCGAAGGCAATTTAAGCAGCACATTTAAATATGCAGATGGCTCTACTGTCCAAACCGATAGCACTTATAAAGTGTATAACCAGCCGTTTTCGTTTGTGGCAGGCATCTACGATAACCATGCCAAAATTCAAAGCCCAACGGAAAACAATAACGACAAATACCGCATTGTATATGGTGGAATTTCGCCCAAGGTTTTGCCTGAAAACAACACGTTCCACTATTCAGGTGTTGCCTACAACAAAGGCGAAACAGGCAAATTGAATTATAATATTACCTATACCGCCAACAACAACGGCAGGGGCGAAGGCGACATCACAGGGCTAAACCAAGTGGGCGATATTGAGCTGAGATGGAGCGATATTCATACTACTAATGGGCATCAGCATCCTGATTTAAAAACAGGCAATTCAGGAATATTACCTAGTTTTGGTATTGCAGGACTGGCTGTACGCAAGAAAACAGGCGACGAAATAGGGCCCTACGAATTGGGTATTTATGGCACAGATGCCAGCGAAATCGCAGGCAGGATTAAGAGCAAACATGATCTAGATAATGTGATGTTTATTGGCAAAAAACAATCTGCGCCTAATCCGTAATCGGGTTTGAAAAGCAGCCTGCACTTTGCGTACACAAAAATGCAGGCTGCTTTTTATTTTCAAAAATCAATATTCAATGTTGCAAAGGTCCTAATGCAACAGAAATTGCAGGTACAGTAACGACCAATCGTCAATATCAAGTTTTGAATTCAGAAGATGAATACGACAACCCAATTTACGAAAATGAAAAAATCGGTTTTGCAGGTGCGAAGCAGCCTTAATGCAATGTGATTCAGTCTCAATAACTGCCTGTTTGTCGTACAATAAACAGGCAGTTTTACATTTCCACAAGGATTTTTTATGCGCCACTTGGCTATTTTGACATTACTCGCGCCCACTTATTTGCTTGCCAACACATTTGATGCACCGCCAGTCCCCATAGAAACAAGCGCACCCATCACGCGCTCAACTCTCATTTCGCCAACCGAATCGCCCGACGCGCAGGCTGCTTTGCCGACTTCTGCACCTGTCAAAAACATCACGCTCAACGAACAAGATTTACTCCGCAATCGTCCTTTGTTGGAAGAGCTGATTGGTCAAGCCATCAAAACCAAAGACGCGGCGTTTTTGCAAGATTTGTTGTCGCTGTATCAAAAACATCCAGAGCGCGACCTAATCTTGCAAGACTACGCGCAAAGTGCCTTGCTTTATCTACACGGCAAGCTCAGTCAAGCTATTGATTTACAACAAAATTTGGTTGAGCAACACCCCGATTTGCCTTATATGCGAATGAACTTGGCAACCATGCAACTGGAAGACAAACGCTTTGCCGATGCCGAGCAGCAGTTTGAACACTTGGCGCAGCAAACAGAGCAGCCTGCACTTCGCGCCATTGCCAACGCGCACTTAAAATCGTTGGCACATATGCAGCAATGGCAGTTTGACGGACAGTTGGAATATGACCGCAACAATAATGTAAACAACGCATCGGCAGAACGTGAAATCGTCATCAATGGTGCGCGGCTGCAAAAAAGTGAGCAGTCGTTACCCAAATCTGCCGAAGGTTTGCGCTATGGCGTGTCGGTGTCGCGTTTTGTACCGCTTGCTGGCAACCATGCGCTGTCGTTTTCGGGTAGCGTAAACGGGCGACATTATTGGGACAACCACGAATACAGTCAGCATAATGTTTACATATCAGGCAGTTATATCTACCAAAACAAAAACTGGACGTTCCGCACCACGCCTTTTGCGCTGCAATCGTGGTTGGGCGGCGCACGTTATACGCAAAGTTGGGGCGCGAGCCAAAGTGCGGCGTATCAATTTTTGCCTGCGTGGCGTGTGCAGTTGAGCGTGTCGGGGCGCAAAACGCGCTATCACGATGCGGATTTGCGTGATTTTGACAGCCGTTATGTGTCGCTTACGCCTGTGCTGGTGTATTCGCGTCCTACGTTTGGCGTGCATTTTGGCGTGACGGTGGGCAAGAATCAGGCGCGAAAAGAGTCGCTGTCGTCTAAAAGCTGGCAGGTGTTTGGTGGCGTGAGCAAACAGTTTAATTATTTTGGCGCATCGGCTTCGCTGTCGTACGGCAAGGAACGCTACAACCAAGCACCCGAATTGCGGGTTACGCCCTATCCGTTTCGCCGAGATGACAAAATCATTCAAACCGATGTGGCGATTTGGAATCCAAAATGGCATTATTGGGGCTTGATGCCGAAGTTGAATTTTTCGCGTTATCAAATCGTTAGCAATATGCCTGCGTTTTATTCACGCAAAAGCCAACGTGTGTATTTGAGCGTGGAAAAGCGGTTTTGATTAAGCAAAGCAGCCTGCACTTTTTTGTTGATGTAAAGTGCAGGCTGCTTTTCAATATTTTAATGATAAGATGCACCCTTTCCACCATACGAGACCCACACCATGCCCCTTTCCACTCTCTACACCGCCACGCCCTACTCTCAATGGCTCACACTCCAGCTAGACAATCAACGCTTAAATTTGGACATTTTGTCTAATTGGCTATCGCGCCCGATTATGCCAACCGATTTTGCCGATTTTGCCGACTGGCAGCACATTCAATCCAGCGAAAACGAAGAAGAACTCGCCAAGCAACTGCGCTTGCTGCGCCGCAATGTGATGGCGCACATCATGACGCGCGATTTGTGTCGCCAATCCGATTTGGCAGAAGTAACGCGCACGATTACCGAGCTGGCGGATTTTGCTATCAACACCGCGCTATCGTTTGCCTATGCCTATTATGTCGATATGTATGGCACGCCCATTGGGCATTACACACAAGAGCCGCAACAGTTGAGCGTGGTGGCAATGGGCAAGGCGGGTGGCTTTGAGCTGAATGTATCGTCCGACATTGATTTGATTTTTATCTACCCCGAAAACGGCGACACCAACGGCAAACGCGAGCGCACCAATCAGGAATTTTTTACCAAAGTTGGGCAAAAATTGATTGCGCTGCTAGACGAAATCACGGCAGACGGTCAAGTTTTCCGCGTAGATATGCGTTTGCGACCCGATGGCGACAGTGGCGCGCTGGTATGCAGCGAAGCGGCGTTGGAGCAATATTTGGTTACGCAAGGGCGCGAATGGGAGCGTTATGCGTGGTGCAAAGGGCGCGTGGTTACGCCGTTTGCCAACGACATCAACAGCATGATTCGCCCGTTTGTGTTCCGTAAGTATTTGGATTACAACGCTTATGACGCAATGCGCGACCTGCATCGCCAAATCCGCCAAGAAGTGCAAAAACGGGGCATGACCGATAATGTGAAGCTGGGTGCAGGCGGCATTCGCGAAGTGGAATTTATCGCGCAGATTTTTCAGATGATTCGTGGCGGACAAAATCGCGCTTTGCAGCTCAAAGGCACGCAGGAAACACTGCTCAAACTGGCAGAATTGGGCATTTTGGACAACGAAGTCGCCCAAAAATTATTGCTTGCCTACCGCTTTTTGCGCGATGTAGAACACCGCTTGCAATATTGGGACGACCAGCAAACGCAAACTTTGCCCGAATCGGAATCGCAACAACATTTGCTGGCGCAAAGCATGGGTTTTGCCACTTGGGCGGAATTTGCAGGCTGCTTGAACGAACATCGCGCTTTGGTCAATCAACAATTTAGCAATGTGTTGGACGCACCCGATGAAGCTGAAGTCGCGCAACACGATTTGCACGATTGCTGGAAATGGAACGATTCGGACGGTGAAAAAGCAGCCTACACCCAATTAGCGCGTTTGGGTTATGCCGATGCCGAGCGCGTGGTGCAGCGTTTGGCACAACTGCGTCAAAGCACCAAATATCGCCAACTTTCGGTGCAGGCTGCTTTGCGTTTTGACGCGATTGTACCGCGTCTACTAGAAGCGGCTGCGCGTGTGCAAAATAGCGATAACACATTGTTTCGTTTACTGGATTTTTTGGAAACGATTAGCAGACGTTCTGCCTATTTGGCGTTTTTGCAACAATATCCGCAGGCATTGGCGCAACTTGCCGACTTGATGTCGCAAAGCGCGTGGCTTGCGGCATATTTGCAGCGACACCCGATTTTGTTGGACGAATTGCTATCGGCACAACTCATGGAGCGGCTAGATTGGCAAGCCCTGCGCGATGAATTGGCAAGCAGCCTGCACGCTTGCGATGACACCGAAGCCAAAATGGACGTGTTGCGCCATTTTCAACACGCGCAAACATTCCGTTTAACGGTGCAAGATTTGGCTGGCTTGTGGACGGTGGAGGCATTGAGCGATGAATTGTCGCATTTGGCGGATTTGGTATTGGCGCAAACGCTGCAACACGTTTGGCAAGATATGCCCAAAACGCATTGCGAATCACCCAAATTCGCCATTATTGGCTACGGCAAATTGGGCGGCAAAGAGCTAGGCTATGCCAGCGACTTGGATTTGGTGTATTTGTATGAAGACGATGACGCCAACGCGATTGAGTTGTACACCAAATTATCGCGCCGATTAAGCACTTGGCTATCGGGCAGCACAGGCGCAGGCACATTGTATGACATAGACTTGCGCTTGCGACCCAATGGCGATGCAGGCTTTTTGGCGCACAGTTTGGCAGCGTTTGACAAATATCAGCACGAACAAGCGTGGACGTGGGAACATCAATCGCTCACACGCGGACGATTTATTTGTGGCGATACCGAAGTCGGGCGCAAGTTTGAGCAAATTCGCCGCGCCATTTTGACCCAGCCACGCGACACGGTGCAGCTAAAACGCGACATCATAGAAATGCGCGAAAAAATGTTCGCCACCCATCCGCCTGTTGATGACAACGTGAAGTATGCGCGTGGTGGCGTAGTGGACGTGGAATTTATCGTGCAATATTTGGTGTTATCGCAAAGCAACGCCGCCCCCGAATTGCTGGAAAACTATGGCAACATCGCGCTGCTGAACATGGCAGCCCAACGCGGTTTGATTGACGCAAATTTAGCGGAACAATGCCGCGCCGCCTATCGCCATTATCGCCAGCAACAGCACAATAAAAACCTGCGCGACTGGCAACGTGCAGCGGTGGATAGCGAATTGTTGGTGCATTATGAACACGTTAAAACGCTGTGGGCGCAGGTGTTTGGCGAAGCAGTGAAAATGGGGTAAATGGCTTTTGCGTAGGTCGTCGGTCTTGACCTCGACTTGTGCGAATATTCTGATGTCGGGGTAAGACTCGCGACCTACGTTAAACCGAAAAAAGCAGCCTGCACTTTTTGTTTACCCAAAGCGCAGGCTGCTTTTATAGTGGATTAAATTTAGATTAGGACAAGGCGACAATGACCGCCATGTACAGCTAGTACATAAGGGAGTTGGCAACGCTGTACTAATCTAAATTTAATTCACTATAACATAGATTAAGTCGCGCCCCAACATAAACTTGCGTATTTAAACGGCTAAATGGCTTATTGGGTCATACCAATCTCACATAACAAATTTTGACATACGTCAAGATATAGCGCATATATAGTAAATATAATGCACATTTAATCTGCAACAATAAGAGTAATAGTATGAAACAACATATTTATGCAGCCTGCACTTTGGCGATTTTGTCAGCAATGGCGAACGCGCACGATGTTTGGGTTATCAGCCCCACACATTTGGACGCAAACCAAACATTGCAAGCCGATTTGGGATATAGCCACAATTATCCATTCCCCGAAAAAATCGCTGCAAACCGCTTGCATATTTTCAAACCGATGGAAGTGGTATCGGCAAACGGTCAAGTAACGCCTTTGGTGGTGCGTGGCGAAAATTATGAATACGCCAGCAAAAAGCCTTTGACTGCTAGCACTTATCGTGTGGTGGCGACTTATAAACCGACATTTTGGGTAAAAGATGCACAAGGCAAGTGGTCGCAAAATAATTTGACTGCCGTACCAGATGCACAACATTGTGAAGAAACGCAAATGTTTGGCAAGAGCGTATTGCACGTTGGCAAGGGCGAATTGGATTTAGCAACAATTAGCCGTCCTGTGGGGCAGGCATTGGAAATTGTGCCGTTAGCTAATCCGAATACAGTAGAAGCAGGGCATCTGCTACCATTGCAAGTGTTGCACAATGGCAAACCGCTTGCTGGTGCAACCATTACGGCTACGGCAGACACGGTTATCCGCAAAGATTTGGAAGCGATGAACGCGCATCGTGAAATCAATGGTTTCTCGGTCGTAACCGATAAAAACGGCAGAGCGAATTTCTTGCCGTTAATTGAGGGACAATGGAAAGTGAAAGTGGTACACAAAACGCCTTATGCCGACCAAAAAGTGTGTCAGCATTCTATTTTGTACGCAACTTTGACTGTTCCCGTGGGCGATGAGCGTGTATCGGACGATGCACACAAGCATCATCACCATCATCATTAAATAAACAGTGCGTGGGTCGCACCTAACCTACGTTAAACTGAAAAAAGCAGCCTGCACTTTATTGGATTGATTTAAAGTGCAGGCTGCTTTTTATACTTTACGACCCCAAAAACCAAAATTTACCCAACCAACAAACCGCCACAATCCACACCATAATTGGCACTTCTTGGGCACGTTTGCAGCACAATTTAATGATTGCGTAGCTGATAAAACCCAGCGCGATGCCGTCTGCAATGGAATAGGTAAACGGCATAAACGCAATCGTCATAAAGGCAGGCGCGGCTTCGGTGATGTCGCCCCAATCAATTTCAGTGGCAGAGCGCATCATTTGTACGCCAATGTACAACAAAGCAGGCGCAGTCGCGAAGGCTGGCACGGCTTTGGCAAGTGGCGAAAACCACAAACACGCCAGCAACAACACGCCCACCGTAACGGCGGTTAAACCTGTTCTGCCGCCTGCTGCCACGCCTGACGCGCTTTCAATATAGGGCGTAGTTGATGATGTACCGAGCATTGAACCTGCCACAATCGCGCTGCTGTCGGCAAACAAGGCGCGTTTGAGTCGCGGTAAATGTCCGTTGCTGTCCAACAAACCTGCGCGGTGCGATACGCCGACCAATGTGCCTGTGCTGTCAAACAAGTCCACCAAGAAAAATACGAAAATTACGGCAATCATGCCACCATTGAACAATCCGTTGAAATCCATTTGCATGAACGTGGGCGCGAGCGATGGCACGGCAGACACAATACCTTCAATTTTGGTTAAACCAAACACGACTGCTAAACCTGTAATCGTAAAAATGCTGATGATGATTGCGCCACGCACGCGGAAATAATCCAGCGCAATGGTCAAAAAGAAGCCGCCCAATGCCAATAACACAGGCAAATTCGGCGTTTTAACTCCGTCTTTGATTTCATACAAATTGTTCATTTTGAGCAAAGTGGCTTCGCTGCCCACGACAATGCCCGAGCCTTTGAGCGCAATCAACGCCAAAAATAAGCCAATGCCTGCCGCAATCGCCATTTTCAGGCTCATGGGCAAGGCATTGACCAGCATTTCGCGTATTTTGAAAAAGCTGAACACAAAAAAGATTATGCCCGACATAAACACCGCAGCCAGCGCGATTTGCCAGTTCACACCCATACCCTGCACCACGCTAAACGTAAAATAAGCGTTCAAGCCCATACCTGGGGCGAGCGCAATCGGATAATTGGCAAACGCACCCATGATGAAACAGCCAATCGCAGCAGAAATACAAGTCGCCACAAACACCGCACCAAAGTCCATGCCTGTGATAGACAAAATGGCAGGATTGACGATGATGATGTAACACATCGTTAAAAAAGTGGTGAAACCAGCCAAAATTTCGGTGCGAACCGTTGTGCCGTTTTCTTTGAGTTTGAACCAGCGTTCCAAGAATGAATTTTGTGTCGTCATGATAAGAAAAGTGAAGTTTGGTTAAAAAACGGCGCGATTATACGCGATTTACAAAGTGCAGGCTGCTTTCTAGTGAATTATCTTCAAACTGGTACTACGTTGCCACCGCTCTTATGTACCACGCGCGTACACGGCGAGCGTTGTCGCCTTGTTCTAATTTGAATCTAATTCACTATAAAAAACGTGTAAAATCGCACTTTTTTCGCCAAACATCGCAACCATGTCCACCACTTTATTAACATTATTCCTACTCGGCTTTTTTGGCGGCACACATTGCGTGGGCATGTGCGGCGGATTGAGCAGCGCGTTTGCCTTGCAACTGCCGCCACACATCAAGCGTATTTGGCTGATTTTGTTGCTGAATATCGGGCGCATTGCCAGCTACGTTACCATTGGTGCACTCATGGGCGCGTTGTCGGGCGCAGGCAGCGTGTTGGCGCAAACCAGCAGCCTGCAAATCGGCTTGTTTGTGTGCGCCAATGTATTATTGTTGCTGATGGGATTGTATTTGGCAGGCATTTCCACGCTTGCCAGCAAAACCGAATTTTTAGGGCGTTGGATTTGGCGCAAAATGCAGCCTGCACTCAACCGATTATTGCCGATTCGCAGCATGAGCGCGTGTTTAGGCGTGGGCGCATTGTGGGGTTGGCTGCCGTGTGGTTTGGTTTACAACGCCGCGCTGTATGCTCTATCCAGCGGCTCGGCTTCGCAAGGTGCGCTGTATTTGTTGGCATTTGGACTTGGCACGCTGCCCAATTTGCTGGCAATGGGCTTTTTTGCGATTCAATTACAAAGTATTTTGCAAAACAAAACGATACGCCTAATCACAGGTTTATTGATTAGCGCGTGGGCGGTTTATCAAATCGCGCTGTTGGTTTTTAAATAAGACAAAAGCAGCCTGCACTTTTTATCATCACTTCAACAAGGAAAAATCATGTCTCAAACCGTGAAATATCTCAACGATTACACCTCACCCAATCATCTCGTACCGAAAATTCATCTATTATTTGACGTGAGCGAAACCCACGCGCACATTACCGCGCAACTACATGTTGAGCCACAAAATGAAATCAACACTTTTATTTTAAAAGGCAAAGCGAAGTTAATTTCTATCGCCTTAAACGGCAATACGCTGCCTGAAAGCGCGTATAGTTACGACAAAGAAAGTGAAACTTTAACGCTGCCTGAAATGCCAGCCGAGCCATTTATTTTGACGATTGAAACGGAACTCAATCCAGCCGAAAACAAATCATTCAACGGACTGTACGCGAGCGGCGGCAATCTCTACACCCAATGCGAACCCGAAGGCTTCCGCACCATTACCTACCACCCCGACCGCCCCGACGTAATGGGCGAATTTACCACCGAAATCCGCGCCAATGAAAAACAATTCCCCGTACTGCTGTCCAACGGCAACAAAGTGAATTCAGGCAGCCTGAAAGACGGCAGACATTTCGCCGTGTGGCACGACCCATTTGCCAAACCGAGCTATTTATTCGCGTTGGTGGCTGGTGATTTGGCTTGCACACGCGACACGTTCACGACCCGAAGCGGACGCGATGTGGCGATTGAATTTTACACACGCCAAGAAGATGCGGATAAAGTCGCGTTTGCCGTAGAATCATTAAAAAATTCAATGAAATGGGACGAAGAGCGTTTCGGCTTGGAATACGATTTGGATATTTACATGGTTGTCGCGGTGGGCGATTTCAACATGGGTGCAATGGAAAACAAAGGCTTAAATATTTTCAATACAAAATATGTACTTGCCGACAGCCACACCGCCACAGACGCGGATTTTGAAGGCGTGGAAGGCGTGATTGGACACGAATATTTCCACAACTGGACAGGCAACCGCGTAACCTGCCGCGACTGGTTTCAGTTGTCGCTCAAAGAAGGCTTGACCGTGTTCCGCGACCAAGAATTTTCAGGCGACCGAGCCAGCCGAGCAGTACGAAGAATTGAAAATGTAAACATGTTACGCACACATCAATTCGCCGAAGATGCCAGCCCCATGGCACACCCCGTTCGCCCTGCCAGCTATGTGGAAATGAACAATTTTTACACCGTAACCGTGTACGAAAAAGGCGCGGAAGTCGTGCGAATGTACCACACATTCTTAGGCGAAGACGGCTTCCAAAAGGGCATGAAATTGTATTTTGAACGCCACGATGGGCAAGCTGTAACTTGCGATGATTTCCGCAACGCCATGGCGGACGCGAATGGCGTGGATTTCAGCCAATTTGCCTTGTGGTATTCGCAAGCAGGTACGCCGACTTTGAATATTTCAGGCAGCCTGAAAAATGGCGAATACGTTTTGAACGTGAAACAAAGCATTCCAGCCACGCCCGATATGGCGGAAAAACAGCCGATGATGATGCCTTTGTCTATCGCGTTTTTGAATGAAAAAGGCGAGAAAATCGCTTTCAGGCAGCCTGAAAATGTGGAAATGCAAACCGAAACCGTTTTGACGATTAACCAAGCCGAGCAATCATTTAAATTTTTGATGTCAGCCAATTCGGTTACGCCGTCTTTATTGCGTGGTTTTTCCGCGCCTGTGCATTTGAATTTTGATTATACAGATGAACAACTTGCGCTGCTGTTGGCGAATGATGACGACCCATTTGCGCGTTGGGAAGCAGGGCAAACGCTGTACCGCCGAGCGATTTTGGCGAATGAACACGCCTTGGCAAATGGCGACAACATGCCCGAACACGGCAAATTGATTGATGCATTGCGAAACGTGTTGAACGCGGAAATTGACCCTGCATTCAAAGCATTGCTGCTGAAAATCCCGACTGAAGCCGAGTTATGGGGCGACCGCGAAAACATCAACCCTGTGTTAATCGCGATGTCGCGTGAAGCCTTGTTGGACAACATCGCCCACGCCTTGCATGGCGAATTGTTGGCTAATGCGTTGAATGCGCGTGAATTGGAAAACGCCGATAAACGCGGCAAGGAAATCGCGGTTTATGAATACAATCCGAAAGACGCGGGATTGCGTTCGCTGCAATACGCGTGTTTCGCCTTGATTCATCGCTTTGACGAAAACGGCACGATTGAGCAAGTCTTTGAACATTATGACGAAATGGCGCGTAAAAACATGACGCATGAATGGGGCGTGTTATCCGCGATTAACCACAACAACAGCCCGAAACGCGATGAATTGCTCAATCGTTTTGCGGCGAAATTTGCCGACCAAGCCCTTGTTATGGATAAATATTTTATGCTGATTGCCAGCAGTCGCCGTGCGGACACGTTGGCGCAAGTGCAGGCTGCTTTGTCGCACCCACAATTTTCGCTGACCAATCCGAATAAGGTTCGCTCGCTGATTGGCGTGTTTGCTAGAAACGTGCCGCATTTTCACGCAGCAGACGGTTCTGGTTATGCGTTTGTGGCAGAAAAAATCTGTGAAATCAATGCGTTTAATCCGCAAGTGGCGGCTGGTTTGGCACGGACGTTTAATCTGATGAAACGCATTGAACCACAACGCCAAGCCTTGATGCGTGGGGAATTGGAAAAATTGGCGGCATTGGATACTTTATCCAAAGATGTGCGTGAGATTGTAGAGAAAATCTTGGCGTAATCTGTTAAATAACAAAGCAGCCTGCACTTTAAATCAAGCAAAAGTGCAGGCTGCTTTGCGTAGCGAACGTGCTAAAATACCGCCATTTTTGAATTATCCACGAGTAACACAACATGACCATTCTTGCCGTAGAAAACGCATCATTCGCAGTCGGACACGTTCCGCTTTTAGACAAAACCAGTTTCCAACTCAATCAAGGCGAAAAAATCGGCTTAATCGGGCGAAACGGCGCAGGGAAATCTTCGTTTTTGAAAATTTTGGCTGGTGTGCAGAAATTAGATGACGGTCAAATCATCGTGCAAAACGGCATGAAAATTGTCTATGTGCCGCAAGAAAGCGTGTTTGACGACCAAGCGAGCGTGTTTGATGTCGTGTCGCAAGGTTTGGGCGATTTGCGCGATGTGTTGCGCCGTTATCATCAGGTTAGCCACGCGCTAGAAACGCAGCATTCTGATGATTTAATTCGCCAACTCAATGAGTTACAAAATGAAATTGAATCGCAAGACGGCTGGCAGTTTGACGCGGCAATCCGCCAAACGATTAGCGAATTGGGGCTGCCTGAAAATGAATTGATTGGCAACTTGTCGGGTGGTCAGAAAAAACGGGTTGCGTTGGCTCAAGCGTGGGTGCAAAAACCCGATATTTTGTTGCTGGACGAACCGACTAACCATTTGGATATTAACGCGATTATTTGGCTGGAAAATTTGTTGCAAGCGTTTTCAGGCAGCATGGTGGTGATTACGCACGACCGCCGTTTTTTGGACAACATCGCCAATCGGATTGTGGAATTGGATAGGGGCGTGTTGCGTTCGTACGAGGGCAGTTTCAGCAAATACAGCGAGAAAAAGGCGCAGGAATTGGCGGTTGAGGCGGAACACAATCGCCTGTTTGACAAATTTCACGCGCAGGAAGAAGTGTGGATTCGCAAAGGCATTGAGGCGCGAAGAACGCGCAACGAGGGGCGTGTGCGCCGTTTGGAAGAGTTGCGCCGCCAACGCGCCACTCGCCGCGAACAGCAGGGGCAAGTCAATTTCAAACTGGATACTGGCGAAAAAAGCGGCAAAATCATTGCGGAATTGGAACACGCGAGTTTTGCCTATGGCGACCACGTGATTATGGATAAATTTTCCACGATTATTCAGCGCGGCGACAAAATCGGTTTGATTGGCGCGAATGGTATTGGTAAGACCACGTTTTTAAAGCTGATTTTGGGTGAATTGCAACCGACTTACGGCAAAATCCGTTTGGGCAGCAAGCAGGAAGTAGCGTATTTTGACCAATTCCGCAGCCAGTTGAACGAAAACGACACGGTTTTTTACACGTTGGGGCAAGGCAATGATTTCGTGGAAGTCGACGGCAAGAAAAAACACGTGATGTCGTATTTGGAAGATTTCCTGTTTCACCCAGCGCGAGCGCAATCGCCTGTTTCTTCGTTGTCGGGCGGAGAGCGTAACCGTTTGTTATTAGCGAAATTATTTACGCGCCCTGCCAATATTTTGGTGTTGGATGAGCCGACCAATGATTTGGATATTGACACGCAGGAATTGTTGGAAGAATTGTTGCGCGATTATGCTGGCACGGTGTTTTTGGTGTCGCATGACCGTATGTTTTTGGATAATGTGATTACGCAAAGTATTGTTTTTGAAGGTAATGGCAGCCTGAAAGAATATATTGGCGGTTATCAAGATTATTTGGACGCGAAATCACGCGAAGAGAAGTTTCAGGCAGCCAACGCGCCGAAAACCGCTACGCCCGAAGAACCTGCAAAAGAGAAACCGAAAGCCAATCGCACGGTTAAATTGTCGTACAAAGAGCAGCGAGAATTGGACGCGCTGCCTGATGAAATCGCGGCTTTGGAAGCGGAGCAGGCGGATTTGAACGCGCAATTATCTGACCCTGAAATTTTCAAGGATTATGAAAAAGCAGGCAGCCTGCAAAGTCGGGCGGAAGAGATTGAGATGCTTTTGCTGGAAAAATTGGAAAGATGGGAGATTTTGGAAGCGAAGCAGAGTGGGGCTAATTTATAATGCCGTATTTGCTAGAAAACCGCCGCTACATCGGCAATAAAACCAAGCTCACGCAATGGATTAAGCAACTGATTTTATTGCACACGCACAGCAACGGCACATTTTTTGATGTATTCGCAGGAACAGGCAGCGTAGCCAATGCGCTGTCTAGTCATTTTCAGCGCGTGTTAGTGAATGATGTGTTACACGCCAATCGCGTGATTTATCAGGCGTTTTGGGGCGTGGGCGATGTTGATGAAGCCAAAATTCAACACATCGCGAAAACCATTCAATCATGGCAACCCAATGATTTACCAAATAATTATTTTTCGGATAATTTTGGCGGTAAATTTTTCAGCGAACCTGTTGCCAAACAAATTGGTTTTGCGCGTGAATATTTGGGCAGCCTGAATTTAACGTCAAAAGAACACAGCATTTTACTGGCTTCGCTGATTTACAGCGCGGACAAAATTGCCAATACAGTCGGACATTTTGATGCGTACATCAAAAAAGAGATTGCACCCAAGCCGTTGCCATTTGATTTGGTTAATTGGTCAATTCAGGAAAAATTTGAAATTTTTCAGCAAGATGCTAATCAACTCGTGCGCCAACAATCCGCCGATGTGGTGTATTTAGACCCCCCATACAATTCGCGCCAATACAGCCGTTTTTATCATGTTTACGAAACATTGGTTAAATGGGACAAGCCCACGTTGTCGGGTGTGGCGATGAAACCCCCTCCCGAAAACATGAGCGATTATTGTCGCAGCAACGCGCCAACCGTGTTTGCCGATTTGGTTGCCCATATTCAGGCAAAATATATTGTTGTTTCGTATAACAATACTTATTTTTCCAAAAGCAATTCTTCACGCAATAAAATTGAATTGCAACAAATCGCGGATACGCTTAATTGTCGTGGTCAAACGCAAACATTTACCCAAGAACATCGCGCATTCAATACAGGCAAAACGGAATTTAACAATCATCAAGAATTGCTATTTATTACCAAAGTTACTGATTAAATGAGTCAATTTAAACGCTCGCCCTTATTTTATGTGGGCGACAAATACAAATTATTAAATGAAATCGCCCCAAAATTTCCGCAAAATATTCAGCGTTGGATTGAGCCGTTTGTTGGGGGCGGTTCGGTTTTTTTGAATGTTCAGGCGCAATCGTATTGCTTGAATGACATCAATTCTTGGGTTATTCAACTGCATCAATTTTTGTGTCAGCAAAGCGAAAACAGCGAAGCTTTTTTTCAAGAAGCCTTTGATTTAATTCAACAATATGGTTTATCGTGTACTTATTTGAAAAACGATATTCCCGATGAATTGAAACGGCTGCACAAAAAAACCTATATTGCGCGTTACAACAAAATTGCGTTTGAAAAATTGCGCGATGATTTCAATCGTGACCAAACGGATTTGTTGCGGTTTTATGTTTTGCTGATTTACGGATTTAATCGCATGATACGGTTTAATCAGTCGGGCAATTACAATTTGCCTGTGGGAAATGTGGATTGGAATAAAAACGTGGTGCAAGCCTTGCAGAATTATTTTCTGTTTTCAGACAGCCTGAAAAATCAGATTGCGTGGCACAATCAAGATTACGAGCAATTTATTGAAACGGTGCAGCCTAATTCACGCGATTTTATTTATTTAGACCCTCCTTATTTGATTACATTCAGTGAATACAATAAGTTATGGCAATTAGATGATGAACGACGTTTGTTGAATTTGCTTGATGATTTGAACCGTCAGAATATTCGTTTTGCAATTTCCAACGTAACGCATTACAAAGGGCGCGTGAATACGCTGTTTGAAACATGGGCGCAGCAATACCACACGCACCGCATTAACAGCAATTACATCAGCTATCACGACAACAGCAACAAAGAATTTACTGAAATTTTGGTGTGCAATTATGACTAAATCTACACAAAAAACGCCACGCGCCAAACGCGAAGCCGAATACAAACAAATGGCATTTGAAACCGCCATTCGCAATCCCGAACGCTACAAAAGCATTTTGCAAGCGGTTGCGCCGTTTAAAAATCAAGTGTTGAATGATGATGTTTTGTTGAATATTGTTAGTTCATTGTATTTACAGGGAATTGTAAAAAGTAATAAAGTGCCGATTGATGAAAACAGCACGATTGACAGCATTAAAGACCAAGTGAAACGAGCCAACGCAAGCCGAAACAGCGATGGTGGTTTTCCGAAAGGTTACGCAGCGCGTTTTTGGACGTATATGCGAACGCTGTCTGAATTGGGTTTTGTGTTGGCGCAATATGGGCAGCCGTTTCAATTTTCTGCGATTGCCAATAAATTGGTTGCTGATGAAATCAGCGAGCACGTGGCGTTTGCGGTGCAAGCGATGAAATACAATCGCCGTTCGCCTTATCGCAATGTAAAAAATGATTTCAACTTTTTCCGTTTTATTATCAATGTATTGAAAGAGAAATCTCATTTATCGTATCCGCAATTTATTATGTCGCTGTTTAGTCGTAATGGCGATGTGGCAGCATTTTGTCAATTAATTGATAAACATTCGCTGACTTTGGATAATGTGGCGGAATTTGTGCACGATAAATTTGGTTCAACTTTGAAAGAGCAAACGATTACGCACGATTATCCTGATGTGGTGTTGCGCGTGTTGATTTTGACGGGTTTTGTGTCGGTTACTTATCAAGGCGTAACGATGATTGAATTGAATCAAGATAACCGCCAAATGATAGATAATTTGCTAAATGTCAAAATAGAGTTGAGCGAAGAAGAGAAAGAAAATCCGCAGTTGCATTTTCAAAAATTGGAACAATTAACCGATGAATTATTGAAAATCGCAGCCGATACACCTAATCGGGTTACGGAATTTAATCAAAAAGCACAAAAGCTGCTTGAAAATATGGAATTAAATTTGACAGAAACGCAAATTATCCAAGAACTCAACCGCTTGGCACAAGGTAAAAATAGAAGTAAAAGTACTTTGCCTAGTTTGCATTATGTTGCTGAACCTTTGTTGTTGGAATTTTTATTAAGTTTGCTGCTGGTGTTGAAATATCAAAATCAATTTTGTATTCAACCGAATTTTGTCGCTGACCACAATGGCTTGCCAATTTCTCACGCCCCTGCGCGAAAAGGCGATATTGAATTGTTTTCCAATGATATTTATTGGTTGATTGAAGCCACGCTGATTAAAAATAAAACACAGCAAATGAACGCGGAAACAACTTCGGTTATTCGCCATTTCAATGAAGCGTTGGCGGATTATCAGGCGCATTATTTGTCGTTTGTTGCGCCATTGGTTCATGCGGATACACGCGAATTTTATCGGGTGCAGATTTTGTTGAGTAAACTCAATTCCGCTCAAGCCAATATTTATTTGAAATCGTATGCGATTGATGAATTTGTTGGTGTTACGCTGGCAGGAGAAAATTTGCAGGATATGCGTGAACATACGCAGGATTTGGTGCAGCAGATTAAGAAAGTGTTTTGTTGATTGTTTCAGGCTGCCTAAAAATAAATGTGACGTGTAAGCCAGTTCTAATAAAAATAAAGATTTAGAAACAAAAAGTCGTTTTTAAGTCATTATCCCAAATGTGCAGGCTGCTTTTCATCGGAAAACACCGTCAAAAAGCAGCCTGCACTTTATTGTGATTATATTTATACCTGATTGTCGCTATTCTGCGGTTTAAGCAACGAAATACCCACTACGGCAAACAGCAAAACAATCGCTGCGCCAAAATACAGTTGATTTTTTTGCCAGCCTTCGTCCAACAATGTGCCGACCAACCAAGGCGAAATAATCGAGCCCAATCTGCCCACGCCAATCGCCATGCTCACGCCTGTGCTGCGGAATTCGGTGCGGTATAAAGTGGGGTTGATGGTGTACAAACCTGCAATGCAACCGTTAATCAACGCGCCCAATAAAATCGCCAAAATCAATGCCACAGACAAAATGGCGGTGGCTGGCACAAACACGCAAATGGCTACGGTTGATAAAAGTGTAAATGCCATCAACACATAATCAAAGCAGCCTGCACTCATTTATCACAACGTGCAGGCTGCTTTTTTCCACAAAATGACTTGAATTTTGCCTATGCAGCCTGTATGTTTACAACCTATTTTGCTTTTTATCACTAGGAACACATCATGCATACTTTTCGCTTTTCTACTTTGCTGACTTTGTCGGTAGTTTTGGCTTTGTCGGCGTGTCAAAAAAATAACGATAGCGCACGCAAATCGGTGAATTCACAAGCCGCCGCATCACAAGAATTTGTCCGCGAAACCCAAGCCCCGAAACCAGACGGCACAGTCGGTATGCTGTTGCCCGATTTCACACAACTGGTGGCGCGAGAAGGCAGTTCGGTAGTCAATATTCAAGCGGTAAACGATGCCAAAGAATCCGAATTGTCGGCAGAAAGTGACCCGTTTTCAGAATTTTTCAAACGCTTCAACAACCCAGATGACGAATCCAGCAACAACAATGGCAACTTCGGCTCGGGCGTGATTATTAGCGCAGACGGCTACGTTATTACCAACGCGCATGTGATTAAAGGCATGACCGAAATCAAAGTCGCACTCAACGACAAACGCGAATACCCAGCCAAACTCATCGGCTCGGACGAAAAATCCGACATCGCGCTGCTCAAAATTGCAGCCAGCGATTTGCCTGTTGCCAAAATCGGCAGCCCCAGCGAATTGAAATCGGGCGAATGGGTGGCAGCGATTGGCGCACCATTTGGTTTTGACAACAGCGTAACCGCAGGCATTGTGTCGGCAAAAAATCGCACCTTGCCCAACGAAAACTATATGCCGTTTATTCAAACCGATGTAGCGATTAACCCAGGTAACTCGGGCGGGCCATTGTTCAATTTAAAAGGACAAGTGGTGGGCATCAACTCGCAAATTTATAGCCGCAGCGGTGGCTTTATGGGCATTTCGTTTGCTATTCCGATTGATGTGGCGATGAATGTTGTCGAGCAGCTTAAATCAACAGGCAAGGTAGAACGCGGACAACTGGGCGTAGTAATCCAAGAATTGAGCTACGACTTGGCAAAATCGTTTGGTTTGGACAAGCCAGCAGGTGCGTTGGTTGCCAAAGTGTCGCCCAATAGCCCTGCGGAAAAAGCAGGCTTGGAAGTGGGCGATATTATCCGCAGCGTAAACGGCGAAGCGGTGCGTTCGTCCAGCGATTTGCCGATGACGATTAGCACAATTCGTCCTGGCGACGAAGTGAAATTGGGCATTTGTCGCAAAGGCGAAACGCTGGAAATTACGGCGAAATTGGTTAGCCAAAGCGAACAGCAATCCGCCCAAATTGAACCAGAAGAAAGTTATCGCAGCGACCGCGTAACGGCATTTACTTTCCCTGCGGCTGGTTTGACAATTAGCGTTCGCACCAACAATAGCGACGAGCCTGAACTTGTGATTTCGCGTGTACAAGGCATCGCTGCCAAACTGGGTTTGCGTCGTGGCGATGTGATTGTGCGCGTGGGTGAACAAGCGGTACGCAGCCAAGAAGAATTTGATGCTGCCGTGCGCCAAGCAGGTAATCAAATTCCTTTGTTGATTAACCGTTCAGGCGATGCGTTTTTTACTGTGTTGAATGTGGAATAAATAAACAAAGCAGCCTGCATTGATTGTTAAAACAAAGTGCAGGCTGCTTTGATGCGTTAAAATAGTCATCTTAAATAAAACAAAAGGAACTCAAACCATGAACAAACTCCTATCCAGCCAACACCCCGTTTGGGCAATGGCATTTCGTCCACTCTATTTATTGAGTGCATTGTATGGCGCACTATCCGTTTTATTGTGGGGCTTTGGCTACACGGGCACACGCGCCCTACCTTCGTTTTTGTGGCACGCACACGAAATGGTGTGGGGCTACGCAGGCGCAGTGGTCATCGCCTTTTTGCTGACCGCTGGCGCAACGTGGACACAACAACCGCCCGTGCGTGGCAAATTGTTGATGTGGATTGTCGGGCTATGGCTTGCCGCTCGCATCACCGCCTTTTTGCCGTGGGGCGTGCCAACAGGTTTATTGGGCACAGCATTCTTTTGGTTGGGCGCATACGGCATGGGTCATTCGGTATGGGTGAGCCGCAATTCGCGCAACTACATCGCCGTAGTCGCCTTGGTGTTGTTGGGATTAAGCCATTTAATTTTTCATTACTACGCCTACTTGGGTCAAACCGATGCACTGCGTAATGGCTTGATAGCAGGCATCGTGATGATTGCAGGCTTCATCGGCTTGATTGGCAACCGCATTATTCCGTTTTTTACCGCGCGTCGCCTGAACACCGTGCAAGTGCAAACGCCAATGTGGGCGATGCTTGCCGCGCTGGTGTTGCCGATGCTCGCCACCGCATTGATGATGACGCAAACCGCCGTTGCGCTAGGTTCTTGGTTTATTTTGATTGCAGGCTGCATTGGCTGCACCCAAAGCTACCGTTGGTTCAATCGCGCGATTTTGCGTGAACCCTTGTTGTGGACATTGCACGCAGGCTACGCTTTTTCGTCTTTGGGACTGGTGGTGCTGGCGATTGCCGCTGCTGCGCCACAACTGCAAAGTTTGGGGGTACACCTGTTGGCGGTGGGCGGCATTGGCTTGCTAACCGTGAGCATGATGGTACGCACCGCACTTGGACACACCGCGCGTCCGCTCTACCCTGCGCCTGCGCCAATGAATACTGCGTTTTGGTTGATGGTGGCAGCGGCTGGCGTGCGTGCTTTGGCGGCGATTATGTTGTATGTCAATCCAACGGCATACACACACAGCATTCGTTTGTCAGCGGTGTTGTTTGCCGTGTCGCTGCTGCTGTATTTTTACCGCTACTTGCCTTGGCTGACGCAACCGCGTTTGGACGGCAAGGCTGGTTGATAAACAACAAATAGAACGTGCAGGCTGCTTTTTATAGTGAAGTGAAATAAAAATGGGACAAGGCGATAACGCTCGCCGTGTGCAAATAGCACATAAGAGCGTTATCAACACCGTACCATTGCGATTTCACTTCACTATAAGAGTGGGTATGGCGACGATACGCCATGCTCGTGCATCAAAAGCAGCCTGCACATTTAAAAGGACAAGCGATGACCCCTATCTGGATTATCTTGGCGATTGCCCTTTTGTTAGCGGGCGCAGCAGGCACAATCTACCCAGTTTTGCCCAGTTTGCCATTTATGCTGGCAGGCGCGTGGCTGCTGGCGTTTGCTCAACAATACGAAGTGATTAGCTCCACCGTGCTGTGGTTGATTGCCGTGTTGTGCGCGTTGGGCATGGCAATGGATTTTGTCGCAGGCGTGTTAGGCGCGAAATATACAGGCGCGAGTCAAACCGCTTTGTGGGGCGCATTCATTGGCGGACTATCTGGCTTGGTGCTGGGCATTGTCGGCATCATCATCGGGCCACTTTTGGGCGCGGCAATTGGCGAATTTGTGGCGCGGCGCGATATTTTATTGGCAGGCAAAGTCGGTATTGGCACGTTTGTCGGATTTATTATCGGCACGGTCGCCAAAATTGGCGCGGCTTTAACGGTGTTGCTGATTTGCCTTGCAAACTATGTCATTTATTGGACAACATAATATGAAACAAAAAGATTTACACGATTTGGTCAAACAACATATTCCGCAAATTCATTATTTGGAATGCGATACAGACGAGCTAATAGAAGGCGAATGTGCGCTGTGGAACAACGACAACGCTACGGTTGTGATTGAATTTGCCGACAATAGGTGCGATTGCCACAATCTTGCCGATGCGCTGCAAACGGTATCGGCAAAACTGGCTTGGTTAAACGAACACCAAAGCGACATCACGCAGGCAACCCAAACCAATCCAGACACGGCATACATTGCCTACGCTGCTTTTTGGGTGGAAGACAGCGAGCAAGTATTTTGCGATTTTGCCGTTGCGCCCGATTTAGACAGTGAACAAGAAATTGAATGCTCGCTAGAAGAAGATAACACGTTAGTTGTCATGGATTAAATATTCGGTATTTTTTCAAGCAGCCCGCACTCTTTGCGCGATAAATTTTGTTACAATGGAATTCTACTGAACAGTCAGAATATAGGAGAAAGAAAATGGCTTTTTTAATGCAAGAAATTATCCGCAAAAAACGCGATAACCAAATTGTTACCCCAGAAGAAATCAACTTCTACATCAAAGGCGTAACCGATGGCAGCGTAAGCGAAGGACAAATTGCCGCATTTTGCATGGCAGTCTTTTTCAACAAAATGACGATTGACGAACGCGCCGCTTTGACTTTGGCAATGCGCGACAGTGGCGACACGTTGAAATGGCAGCACATGGATTTGGACGCGCCATTGCTGGACAAACACTCAACAGGCGGCGTGGGCGATGTGGTGTCGTTGATGCTTGCGCCCATGTTGGCGGCGTGCGGCGGCTATGTGCCGATGATTGCAGGTCGCGGTTTGGGACACACAGGCGGCACGTTGGATAAATTGGAAAGTATCGCTGGCTTTGATATTTTCCCAACGCCCGACAAAATGCAAAAAATGGTCAAAGAAATTGGCTGCGTGATTGTGGGACAAACAGGCAATTTAGCCCCAGCCGACCGCAAAATCTACGCCACACGCGATGTAACCGCAACGGTAGAAAGCATTGATTTGATTACCGCGTCTATTTTGTCTAAAAAATTGGCGGAAGGCTTGGACAGCTTGGTCATGGACGTGAAAGTGGGTAATGGCGCGTTTATGCCAACTTACGAATTATCACGCGCTTTGGCGCAATCTATCGCGCAAGTGGCAACCGCCGCAGGCTGCCCAACCACAGCCATGCTAACCGACATGAACGAAGTGTTGGCAAGCAGCGCAGGCAACGCGGTAGAAGTGCGCGAAGCCATTCGCTATTTGCGCGGCGATTACCGCAATCCGCGTTTGCATGAAGCAACAATGGCGTTATCGGCAGAATTGCTGGTTAATGGCAAATTAGCGGTGAACCGCGATGAAGCTCGCGCAAAATTGCAAGCGGTTTTGGATAATGGTAAAGCGGCGGAATATTTCAACCGCATGGTGGTGGCGCAAGGCGGTGCAGCCGATATTTGCGATAAATTTGAGCAAATCTTGCCGACTGCGCCTGTTGTGAAACCATTGTTTGCGCCAAAAGAAGGTGTCATTTGTGGTATGAATACGCGCGATATTGGTGTGGCGGTGATTAACTTGGGCGGCGGTCGTCGTGTGGCAAGCGACACGATTGACCACAGCGTTGGTTTTGACAATGTATTGCCGATTGGCGCAAAAGTAGATAGCCAAACGCCGCTGGTTACGATTCACGCGAAAAATGAAAACGATTGGAATGCGGCAGCGCAAGCCTATTTGAATGCGTTGGAAATTGGCGAAACTGCACCAGCCGAGCGTCCAATGGTTTATGAAATTTTGACCGCTTAATTTGGTATCCATAAATAAAGTGCAGGCTGCTTTGTTTGCATCGAAAAGCAGCCTGCACTTTTATTCAACTTTAATAACAAACACCTTATTCAATCAACAAAAACGTTAACAAAACGCAAAAGGGAGCGCAATAAAATGGCAAGAAAATATTTTGGCACAGACGGCATTCGCGGCGAAGTGGGACAATTTCCGATTACCCCCGATTTTGTCATGAAACTGGGTTGCGCTTTTGGACGCGCTTTGGTTCGCAAAGAACAAGAACATCGCCCAACCGTTATCATCGGCAAAGACACGCGCATTTCGGGCTATATGTTGGAAACGGCGTTGGTAGCTGGTTTTACGGCGGCTGGCGTAAACGTGGTACAAACTGGACCATTGCCTACACCAGGCATTGCCTATCTAACTCGCGCCCTGCGTTTGGACGGTGGCGTGATGATTTCCGCTTCACACAACGAGTTTTCCGACAACGGCATCAAATTTTTTGCCGAGGGTGGCGTTAAATTGAGCGATGAAATGGAATTGGCGATTGAAGCCGAGTTGGACAAAGAAATGCACACTTTGCCCTCTATCGAACTGGGACGCGCACGCCGAATCAGTGGCGCAGATGACCGCTATATTGAATTTTGCAAATCCACGTTCCCCAATACCATGAATTTGCGCGGTTTGCGTTTGGTGGTGGACATGGCAAACGGTGCTGGCTACCACACCGCGCCCAAAGTGTTTCACGAACTGGGTGCAGAAGTGATTAGCATTGGTGCAGAGCCTAATGGCTACAACATCAACGACAAAATTGGCGCGACCTATCCCAAAACTTTGCAGGCTGCTGTGTTACAACATGATGCGAATTATGGTATCGCGCTAGACGGCGACGGCGACCGCTTAATGATGGTGGACAAAAATGGCGTGGTGTATGACGGCGACAAACTGATTTACGTTATCGCTAAAGCCCGAGCGCAACAAGGTTTGCCGTTTGGTGGCGTGGTTGGCACGGTGATGAGCAATCTGGCAATGGAAAAAGCCTTAAACGCACGCGGCATTGAATTTGCCCGCGCCAAAGTAGGCGACCGCTATGTGTTAGAACAACTCAAACAGCGCGATTGGTTGATTGGTGGTGAAGCATCGGGGCATATTTTGTGCATGGACAAACACAACACGGGCGACGGCACGATTTCTGCCTTGCAAGTGTTGGCAGCACTCAAAGTATTGGAACAAGATTTAGCCAGCGCAATTGATTGGCAGCCTTATCCGCAAACCATGATTAACGTCCGCATTCCAAAAGACCAAGACTGGGAAAGCGCGTCGCAGGCTGCTTTGGCAGAAGTAGAAGCCGAATTAGGCGAACGCGGTCGTGTCGTACTTCGCGCATCGGGGACAGAACCCGTTGTCCGTGTCATGGTAGAAGCCGATTCCGCACCACTGGCAGAACAAGGCGCAAAACGCATTGCCGATGCCATTGCCGCGGTTTAATGGCATAATCGCTGCTTTGTGCAGGCTGCTTATTGCAACAAAGCAGCCTGCAATCATTCAATTTCGTATAGAAAATCGCTTATGCTTGCTCTTTTAGAAACCTTTTTCGTTCAATTTGGCTACGCAGCCGTGTTTTTGGTGCTGGTGCTGTGTGGCTTTGGCATTCCCATTCCCGAAGACGTTACGCTGGTTGCAGGTGGCGTGATTTCTGGCTTGGGCTATGCCAACGTACACATCATGTTTGCCGTGGGCATGGCGGGCGTATTGGTAGGCGACGGCATCATCTTTTTGCTGGGACGATATTATGGCGAACGCATTTTGCGCTTCAAACCCGTCGCCAAGCTGATGCCACCCAAACGCTACGCCCAAGTACAACAAAAATTCGACCGCTATGGCAACCGTGTTTTATTTGTTGCTCGATTTTTACCTGGACTACGCAGCCCCATTTTCCTGACCGCAGGCATGACAGGCAAAATCTCGTTTTGGCAATGGCTTATCATGGACGGAGTCGCCGCGTTGATTTCTGTACCCATTTGGATTTATTTGGGCAACTATGGCGCGGAAAACAAAGATTGGCTAATGCAACAAGTCCACCGCTTCCAGCACGGCTTATTTGTGGTGCTAGGCATTGGCGCGATATTAATCATACAGTTTTGGTGGAAAAAACGCCAAAAACTCATCGACCGCAAAAACGCCCTGCTAGAACGCCGCCGCCAACGCAAACTGGCACGACAACAAAAGAAAGACAATGCTGCATAACACCAAGTAGCCTGCATTTTGAATAAACACAAAAGTGCAGGCTGCTTTTTTTGCTAAAATACCGCCTTTTAAAATCATTCAGGCAGCTTGAAAAATGAATTTCCTCATTCCCAAACCCACGCAAAAAACTTTTTGGACAGATTTGTCTTCAGGCAGCTTGCCGTATCTTCTCACACAAAATTTACCGAAAAATCAATTAGTCATCGTCTTAACCAAAGACAGCGAATCCGCTCAACGCCTACACGAAGCATGGCAATTTTTCCGCCCACACGACAACGGGTCATTTCTCCCCGATTGGGAAACGCTGCCGTACGAGCATTTTTCGCCGCATCAAGATTTGGTGTCGGAACGCTTGTCGGTTTTGTGGCAATTAAAAAATAAACAAATCAACGCACTATTTTTGCCAGTCGCCACGGCAATGCAAAAAGTTGCGCCGACTTCGTTTATTTTGGGGCGCACATTTTGGCTAAAAGTTGGGCAGAATGTGAATATTGACACTTTGCGCGAAAATCTCGTGGACGCAGGTTACAGCGCGGTTTCCAACGTGGTGGCGGCTGGCGAATTTGCGGTGCGCGGTGGGATTGTGGATTTGTTTCCGATGGGAAGTGAGTTTCCGTATCGCATTGATTTATTTGATAAAGAGATTGATACGATTAAAACGTTTGACCCCGAAACGCAACGAACAATCCAATCCATTGATGAAATCCGCCTATTGCCAGCGCACGAATTTCCCACCGACAGCGACACACAAAAGATTTTCCGCAGCCGTTTCCGCGAAGAAATTGACGGCGATTTTGCCAGCGCGATTGTTTACAAATCAGTTGGCAACGGACAATTTGGCGCAGGCGTGGAATATTATTTGCCGCTCTTTTTTGAAAATGGCTGTGTTCAACTATTTGATTATATTGATGATGCGATTGTGGTTTGCACGGACGATGTTCACGCCTACGCCAACCGTTTTTGGGGCGATGTGAAATCGCGCTACCAAATGGCGCAGGGTGATTCGCATTATCCGCCGCTTGAACCGCAGCATTTGTTTTTATCGCCCGACCAATTTGCAGGCTGCCTGAAAAAATTTCCGCAAATTTGGACGCAGCCGTCTGCCGTTCACGATTTGCCGAATGTGGCGGTTAATCGTCAATCGGACGAGCCTTTACGCGATTTGGCGAATTTTGTGAATGGATTTGACGGCAAAATTTTAGTTTGCGCGGAAAGTTTGGGGCGGCGCGAAACGATGTCAGCGTTTTTCAGGCAGCATGGTTTGGAATTGCAACACGTTGAAAATTGGCGTGAATTTATTTCAACAAGCAGCCTGCAACTTGGGGCGTGTGTCGCGCCTTTGTCGCAAGGTTTCAGGCTGCCTGAAAATATGGCAGTTATTACTGAAAACGATTTATATCAATATGTTAGCAAACCACGCACGCGCCGCCGCAAACACGCCAGCGTGTCCGACACCACGTTACGCGATTTGGCAGAAATCAACATCGGCGACCCAGTCGTCCACCAAGAACACGGCATTGCGCGATACATGGGCTTGACCGTGTTGGATTTCGGCGATGGCGCAAATGAAATGATGTTGCTGGAATACGCCAACGAAGCGCAACTCTATGTTCCTGTTGCACAATTACATTTAATCAGCCGCTACGCAGGCAACGCCAGCGAAAAAATCGCGCTGCACAAACTCGGCACAAACGCTTGGAGCAAAGCCAAACACAAAGCCGCCGAAAAAGCACGCGACACCGCCGCCGAATTGCTCAATTTATACGCTCAACGCGCCGCACAAACTGGTTTTAAATTTGAAATCAATGAATTGGATTATCAAGCATTCGCGGACGGATTTGGCTACGAAGAAACCGAAGACCAAGCCGCCGCCATTTTAGCCGTGATGAAAGACTTGACCCAAGCCAAACCAATGGATAGGCTGATTTGCGGCGATGTCGGTTTCGGCAAAACGGAAGTGGCGTTACGCGCCGCGTTTGTGGCGGTTATGGGCGGCAAACAGGTGGCGGTGCTTGCGCCTACCACGTTGCTGGTTGAACAACACGCGAAAAATTTTGCTGACCGTTTCGCCGATTTTCCTGTGAAAACGGCGGCGTTGTCGCGTTTTAACAGCAGTAAAGAGACGAAAGCGACACTTGACGGCATGGCAAATGGCACGGTGGATATTGTGATTGGCACGCATAAATTGGTGCAAGATGATATTGTGTTTAAAAACTTGGGTTTAGTGATTATTGACGAAGAACACCGTTTCGGCGTGCGCCAAAAAGAGCAACTGAAACGACTTCGCGCCAATGTGGATTTACTAACTTTGACCGCCACGCCGATTCCGCGTACGTTGAGTATGGCGTTGGAGGGCTTGCGTGATTTTTCGCTGATTACGACTGCACCGAGCCGCCGCCTTGCCGTCAAAACATTTGTGAAACCGTTTAGCGAGGGCAGTATTCAGGAAGCCGTTTTGCGTGAATTGAAACGCGGCGGACAAGTTTTTTTCCTGCATAATGAAGTGGATACAATTGAAAATATGCGCGACAAATTGGAAAACTTGCTGCCTGAAGCGCGAATTGGCGTGGCGCATGGTCAGTTGCGTGAACGTGAGTTGGAACAAGTGATGCGTGATTTTTTAAATCAAAAATTCAATGTGTTACTGTGTTCCACAATCATTGAAACGGGGATTGACATTCCGAACGCGAACACGATTATCATCAATCGCGCCGATAAATTTGGCTTGGCGCAATTGCACCAACTGCGTGGGCGCGTGGGGCGCAGTCATCATCAGGCGTATGCGTATTTGCTCACGCCCGAATTTATCACGAAAGACGCGGAAAAACGCTTGGACGCGATTGCGGCGGCGGACGAATTGGGCGCGGGTTTTGCGCTTGCCATGCAGGATTTGGAAATTCGTGGCGCGGGCGAAATCTTAGGCGAGGGGCAATCGGGCGAGATGATGCAAGTTGGTTTGACGTTGTACACGGAGATGCTCAAACAGGCGGTGCGCGATTTGAAAAAAGGGCGTGTGCCTGATTTGGACGCGCCGCTTGGCGTGAGTACGGAGATTAAATTGCACGCGCCTGCATTGCTGCCTGAAAGTTATTGCCCTGATATTCACGAGCGTTTGGTGTTGTATAAGCGTTTAGCGGCTTGCGAAAATATGAATGAAATCAATGCAATTTTTGAAGAATTGGTGGATAGGTTCGGGCTGCCTGAAACGCCTGTGAAGACTTTGGTGGACAGTCATCGGCTGCGTTTGGCGGCGAAAGCGTTGGGTGTGGTGTCGGTTGATGCGAATGCGGCGGCGGCGACTTTGACGTTTGGCAAATATATGACGGTTGAGCCAGCGCATATTATCGGCTTGATGCAGCGCGAAAAGGGCTGGCGCATGGCTGGGGCGGATAAGTTGCGCGTGGAAATTGACGGCGAGACGGTGGAGCAGAGAGTTGATGCGGTTTCGCGGATTTTTAGATTGTTGGGGGAATGAGTTTTCAGGCAGCCTGAAAATGTTTGTTGTATGATTTCAGGCAGCCTGAAATCGATTCCCCCACATGAACCTACTCTTCATATGTTCCCGCAACCAATAACGCAGCCCAACCGCCGAGCAGCTTTTCCGCCGACACCCACATCACACCGCGCGTTCTGCTGGCACAAGCCCAAACGTGCGGCGCACCGTTTCCGCTACCGATATTGCATGGGCAGACCACATTTTTGTGATGGAAGAAAAACACAAATTGCGCCTAAAAGCTGCATTTCCACGCGCTCTACAATACAAATCTCTTATCGTGTTAGACATTCCCGACAACTATCACTACATGGACGCAGAATTGATTGAGTTATTGCAACAGAGTTTACAAGATTATCTATAAATCGTATTTCGTGCGATTGTTGCAGGCTGCTTGAAAATGCTAAAATGCCCATTCTATATTCATCTTACGCAAGGATAGACCATGCACACTCAACTTCCCTTTTTTGCCATAATCAAAGTATCGGGCGATGACCGCCACGATTTTTTGCACAATCAATTCTCCAACGACATCAATCATTTGGAAAAAAATTACGCTTGCTATGCAACGTATAACACGCCCAAAGGTCGAGTGATTGCCAACTTGATTGCGTTCAACACAGGTGATGATATTTTGCTGATTTTAGCCGCCGATGTCGCCGAAAAAGTCGTTAAACGCTTAAAAATGTTTGTATTACGCGCCAAAGTGCAGCTAGAACTGTTGCCCGATTGGGGTGTTGCCGCGACTTTGCCCGACAATGCGCCAACTGTGTTGCCGAAAGAACCGCGGTTGCAATTTGCCGCAAACGAAGCAGGCGAAATCCAGTTGCCACACGCAGGCAGCCTGCGCATTGCGCCCAAAGCGTCTTTGCCTGCACACGATGTGGCAATCGAACAAGTGTGGAATGCGCATGAAATCGCCTGCGGCTATCCGTGGATTAGCGCGGTAACCAGCGAAACGTGTGTGGCGCAAATGCTCAATCAACATAAAATTGGCGGTGTGCATTTCCGCAAAGGCTGCTACCCAGGACAGGAAATCATCGCACGCGCCCAATATCGTGGACAAGTGAAGCGTGGTTTGGCAGTGGCGCGAAACGCAGTCAGCCAAAATGCAGGCGCAGAAGTGCAAGACGCGGCTGGCGCGGAAGCAGGCATCGTCATCAACAGCGCAGGCAGCCTGCATTTGTTGGTGGTCAAACATGGCTCGGTGGCTGGCGAATTGCGCGATGCGGCTGGCAATGTGTTTACGCTGGAACATTTGTTTTTTGAAACTCAATCAGGCGATGCTGAATAATAAGTAAAACTAATGTGCAGGCTGCTTTGTAATTTAAAAGCAGCCTGCACTTTAATCATATCAAGAAAGAAAAAAATGCTGCCATTACCCAAAAAATTCCCGAAAACTGCCGATAAGTTGCGCCGCCGTTTGAATCTGTGGTCGCCCCTGTTTTTTACAGGGATTAAGATCACCCATTTATCGGACGATTACACGCATTGCCGCGCCACGCTCAAAAATTGGCGCAATACCAAAAATTCGCACGGCACGCAATTTGGCGGCAGCTTGTTTGCGATGACCGACCCGATTTACGCCATGATGTGTAATTGTTTGTTTGGAAAGAAATATTATGTATGGGACAAATCTGCACATATTGAATTTATTAAAGCAGGCGTAGGCGAGGTATATTTAGATTGCCAAATCAGCCGCGAAGAAATTGACGCGATTATCACCGCCACCGCAGACGGCGAAAAGCATCTGCCCGAATTTACCGTGCGCGTGTTTGATGCCAACAACGAGACGATTGCAATTGCCAAACGCACTTTGTATATTCGTCTTAAAAAAGAATTTCGTCCGCAATAACTAAACAAGCAGCCTGCACTTTGAATAATCAAAAGTGCAGGCTGCTTTGTTATGCGTTTAAATTAGTGTTTGCTCACATCTTCGCCAAAGAACTGTTCGCCCAAGCGTTTCAATGTGCCATCGGCTTTCAATTCGTTCATGGCTGCGCTGATTTTTGCCAACGCTTCATCGTTGCCTTTGTTGATGACCAAACCTGCGCCCAATTTTTCGGCACTTGGTGTACGCCATACTTCTTTCAAACCAGAATCAGGATTTTTCTTCAAGTAATCCAATAGCGACAATTCATCGTTCAATGTGATGTCGGCGCGTTTTTGTTGTACGTTCAACAAGCCTTGCGCCATGGTGTCGGTATGCACCAAATCTGCACCCATTTGTTTCGCCACTTCGTCGTAGTTAGAAGCCAACATCACCGCGGTTTTCACGCCTTTGATGTCTTCCAATTTCGCAATCGGTGCATGGTCGGCGCGTGCCACAATCATTTTGCCGCTCCAACTATATGGCTCGGCTTTGTCAAACATTGCTTGGCGTTCAGGCGAAGTCAAAGCCACTTGGTTTGCCACCACGTCAAAGCGACCCGATTTCAAACCGCTCATCATCGCGTCCCAAGGCGTTTCTTTAAACTCTACTTGCACGCCCAATTTAGCCGCCACCGCGCGGGTTACTTCCACATCATAACCAGTCAATTTGCCCGATTCATCGTGATAAGTGAAAGGCGCGTATGTACCCATTGTGCCAATCAAAATCGTACCTTTGTTGTTTAATTTTTCCAACAAGCCACCTTGTTGAGCTGGCGCAGAAGCAGGTGCAGCCGCTGGCGTTGATGCCGCAGAACCAGCCGAGCTAGACGAACCTTGCTGACCACAAGCCGCCAAAGTCCAAACCATTGCCGCGCACCACAGCGTTTTTTTCAACATAAAATCACCTTTCTAGTGTGTGTTTAAGAAAGGTGTTATTGTAAACAGATGTAAAATAAATGCAAATAACTTTTGTCTATATTTCTTGTAAGTAAATTAAACTTGCCAAATCGCATCAAAAAATCTATAATCGGCACCCTTTTGAAGCCATCGTCTTCGACCAAATTTCATCGCCAGTATTCGTTGGGCGATTTCTTTATTTGCAGGTTGTCGCCGATGAAACACTAGCTTGTGTGCTAGCGACAACTTATCGTAAATTTTTGAGTTCACAACCAAGTGCAGGCTGCCTGCGCGTCTTAATGGTCTATCTTAAATCGGTTTACTCTTTCTTATGCTTCTAGGCAGCCTGCACGCGCATTGGCTGAATGTTGTTGTTTCTATTAGGAAAATCATGTCTATTAAATTTTCAGACTTAAATTTGGATAAAAATATTTTGTCGGCACTCAAATCCGCAGGCTACGACAGCCCTACGCCTATCCAAATGCAAGCCATTCCAGCCGCTTTGGATAACCGCGACATTATGGCTTCCGCGCAAACAGGTTCGGGCAAAACCGCCGCATTTTTGTTGCCCAGCTTGCAAAAATTGACGCAACGCAGCGAAAAATCAGGCAAAAGCCCACGCGTTTTGGTTTTGACCCCAACACGCGAACTGGCAGCGCAAGTAGAAAAAAACGCGCAAATTTATTCGCAAAATATGAAATGGTTGCGCTCGGTAACATTGGTGGGCGGTTCATCTTTTGGTCAGCAAATCAAAGCGTTGAGCCGTCCGATTGATGTGATTGTGGCAACACCTGGTCGCTTGATGGACCACATGCGTAGCGGTCGCATTGATTTTGACCGCTTGGAAGTGCTGGTGCTGGACGAAGCCGACCGTATGTTGGACATGGGCTTTATTGACGACATTGAAACCATTGTTGCCGCCACACCAGAAGACCGCCAAACGCTGCTGTTTTCGGCAACATGGGACGGCGCAGTCGGCAAATTGGCGCGTAAATTGACCAAAAATCCCGAAGTGATTGAAATTGAACGCGAAGACAAACAAGGCAAAATTGAAGAGCAGCTTTTGTATTGCGATGACAAAAATCACAAAAATCGCTTGCTTGACCACATTTTGCGCGATGCGAATATTGACCAATGCGTGATTTTTACTTCAACCAAAGCCATGACCGAAGTGCTGGCAGACGAGTTGTATGAAAAAGGTTTTGCAGCAAATTGTTTGCATGGCGATATGCCGCAAGGTTGGCGCAATCGCACGCTTATGGATTTGCGTAAAGGTCGCTGCAAAATTTTGGTGGCGACAGATGTTGCTGCGCGTGGTATTGACGTACCAACGATTACGCACGTGATTAACTACGATTTGCCCAAACAAGCGGAAGATTATGTGCATCGCATTGGTCGCACAGGTCGTGCAGGACGTTCTGGCATTGCGATTTCGTTTGCCGAAGTAAACGAATACATGGCGGTGCATAAAATTGAGCGTTACATCAATCACAAATTGCCCGAAGTGGTGATTGAAGGGCTTGAACCAACGCGCAAACGCAATAAAAATGCCGACCGCAAACCCAAAGGCAAAGGCGGTTTTGGTGGTGGCAAACGTGATGGCGACCGCTGGAGCAGCCGTGGCAATGGCGACAAAAAACCTTGGGGCGAGAAAAAATCGTTTGGCGAGAAGCGCGGTAAAGATGGCGACAAACGCGACGGTAGTTTCCGCAAAGACGGTACAAAACGCGATGGCGGATTTAAAAAAGATGGCTTTCGTGGTAAACCGAAAAAATAAACTTTAAAAGCAGCCTGCACTATTGAATATTCAAAGTGCAGGCTGCTTTTTGTATCGCGCAACGGTTTACAAAGTAGCGCAAACAATAATCCCACCTGCCCCAGCTTGTGGCGACAAGTGGAAAATTTGCCATTCTTCGCCGCTGTGTAAATAATACGACAACACAGGAAATTCGGCAGCGATGCGCGCAGGCAAGTTGGCAATAGAATATTCGCTCACATGAAACAAGATATTGTGCGGATAAAAGCCGCTCAACGAAAAATCGACTACGCATTGCACCGTCCAATCATCGTGTTCGGCAAAACGAAAGTGCAATGTGTTTTGTTCGGGTTCGTGCGAAATACCCAAAATCCGTGCGTTTTGATACAGCATGGTCATCGCCTATTCCTTTCATAAAAATAGTGCAGGCTGCTTTTTTGTGTTCAAAAGCAGCCTGCACATTAGTGTGCGAATTATTTCAAACCTTGAATAAAGTTGCCCACGGCTTTCATTTCTTCATCGCTCATGCGTTTGGCGATGTCTTCCATCATATTCGCAGGACTGGTGCGTTTACCGTCTGCATACGCACGAAGTTGGTCGGCAACATATTGGCTATGCTGACCTGCCAAACGTGGATACGCTTGCACGTCTGTGCCACCAGCAGGTGTACCCGCACCAGCAGGACCATGGCAAGACATACAAGCAGGAATGTGTTTGCTGGCAATGCCACCACGATAGATTTTCGCGCCTAATGCAGGATTTTCTTTGGGATTGGCTTCGCCTGATTTGCCTTGTTGCGTGGCATAATAAGCCGACACGTTGCGAATATCGTCATCGCTCAAATTTTGTACCATTGGAGCCATTGCCGCCGCTGCGCCTGTGGTGCGTGTGCCTTTTTTAATGTCCACCGTTTGTTTAAAAATATAAGCGGCGTGCTGACCAGACAAGCGTGGATACATCGCAATGCTGTTGTTGCCGTCCGCACCATGACATGCTGCGCAAACTTGTTCTGCCACTTGTTTGCCTTTTGCCAAGTCCGCAGGTGCAGCCGCCGTTGCAACGCCTGTCAAAACCAATGCAGCAAAGAAAATAGAAGGTTTCATGGAAAATGCTCCTAATAAATAAGGCAGAACTGGCTGCCTTTCATTGTTATATTTGCCAGTTTGTGCAACTGGATAAACCGAGAAATCTATAAACGTGGTATTCTATACCAAATTCACATTATTTTACTAGCTATTTCAAACTATGAACTTATTTCAAAACGCCCAATTTTTTACTACGGTCAATCATTTAAAAGACCTGCCCGACACGCAAGCCGAAATCGCTTTTGTGGGACGAAGCAACGCAGGCAAATCCAGCGCGATTAACACCTTGTGCAACCACGTTCGTTTGGCGTATGTGTCCAAAACCCCAGGCCGCACGCAGCACATCAACTTTTTTAAATTGGCAAATCAACATTTTATGGTGGATTTACCAGGCTATGGCTACGCGCAAGTTCCCGAAGCCGTTCGCGCTCATTGGGTTAAGCTGCTGGGTGATTATTTGCAAACGCGCCAATCGCTGCTCGGTTTGGTGTTGATTATGGACGCGCGTCATCCGCTCAAACCGCTGGATATTCAAATGCTGGATTTTTTTGCCTTAACTGGGCGACCCGTGCATATTTTGTTATCAAAATCGGACAAATTATCCAAGAATGAACAAATTAAAACTTTGTCATCGGTCAAAAAAGCCTTAAAACCTTTTATGGAACGCCAAACCGTTTCGGTGCAGCTGTTTTCCAGTCTCAAAAAACAAGGCATAGACGAAGTGGAGCAAGTGGTGCAAGCGTGGTTTAGCCAACTTCCTGCACCCGAAACAGCAGAAGACCAAGCGTAAATCGCGTATAATGCGCATTTTTGCAGCAAAAGCAGCCTGCACTTTTTTATTTTTTATGTGATTACTTTGATATGAACGCCTTAATTTTAGATTTACAAGCTCGCGGCTTAATCGCCCAAACCACCGACATCAACGAATTATCCAAATTGCTGGACAGCGAAAAAATCGCGCTGTATTGCGGTTTTGACCCAACCGCCGATAGTTTGCACATCGGACATTTATTGCCTGTGCTGGTGTTGCGCCGTTTCCAAAACGCAGGACACACGCCTGTTGCATTGGTTGGCGGCGCAACTGGCATGATTGGCGACCCAAGTTTTAAAGCGGTGGAACGCAGTTTGAACACGCCCGAAACGGTGGCAGGTTGGGTAAACAGCATTCGCGACCAGCTCAAACCGTTCTTGAAATTTGACGGTGCAAACCCAGCGATTATGGAAAACAACGCCAACTGGTTCGGTGCAATGAACTGTTTGGATTTTTTGCGCGACATCGGCAAACATTTTTCCGTGAACGCGATGTTGGCAAAAGAATCGGTAAAACAACGCATTGAACGCGAAGACCAAGGCATTTCGTTTACCGAATTTTCATACGCCCTATTACAAGGCTATGATTTTGCGGAATTGAATAAACGCCACAATGTGCAACTGCAAATTGGCGGTTCTGACCAATGGGGCAACATCACTTGGGGAACAGAAACGACACGCCGCTTGAATCAAAAATCGGTTCACGGCATGACTTTGCCTTTGGTAACCAAAGCAGACGGCACAAAATTCGGTAAAACCGAAGGCGGCGCAGTTTGGTTGGACGCAAAAAAAACATCGCCTTACAACTTCTATCAATTTTGGTTGAAAGTGGCGGACGCAGACGTTTATAAATTCCTAAAATATTTCACATTCTTGACCGTTGAACAGATTGATGAAATTGAAGCCAACGACAAAGCCAGCGGCAAAAAACCCGAAGCACAACGTATTTTAGCCAAAGAAATGACTCGTTTAATCCACGGCGAAGCTGCGTTGGAAGCGGCGCAACGCATCACGCAAAGCCTGTTTTCGGGCGATGAAAGCGGTTTGACCGAACAAGATTACGCACAGTTGGCGTTGGACGGTTTGCCAGCGTTTGAAGTATCGGGCAATTTGAACGTGGTAGAAGCGTTGGTGCAGGCTGGTTTGGCGCAATCCAACAAAGAAGCGCGTGGCTTTGTGCAAAGTGGCGCGGTGTTGATTAACGGCACGGCGGTGGCGGAAAACAATCCAAACCACGCACCCGAAAAACCCGATGACAAATTTATGCTAACCGATGAGCACAAGCGTTTTGGCAAGTACACGATTGTGAAACGCGGCAAACGCAATCACGCTTTGTTGGTTTGGCGATAACAAATAGATGATACAAAAGCAGCCTGCACTTTTACCAATTAAAGTGCAGGCTGCTTTGTTATAGTGGATTAAATTTAGATTAGGACAAGGCGACAACGACCGCCGTGTACATCTAGTACATAAGGGAGTTGGTAACGCTGTACTAATCTAAATTTAATTCACTATATCTTAAAATTAGCCTAAACGTGTGATATCAGGCGTACTCACAACCACATCGGCATTTTGTGCACGATGTCGCAATGCGTGGTCAATCAATACCAACGCCAGCATCGCTTCTGCAATCGGCGCAGCGCGTAAACCGACACAAGGGTCATGTCGTCCGTGTGTAGCGATTTCTACCGCATTGCCGTCAATATCAATGCTTTGACGTAGCGTAGCGATGGAGCTAGTCGGCTTAATCGCAAAATTGGCGGTAATCGTTTGTCCTGTGGAAATGCCGCCCAAAATGCCACCTGAATGGTTGGATTTAAAGCCAGTCGGTGTCAATTCATCGCCATGCACGCTACCACGTTGTGCTACCACATCAAAACCGTCGCCAATTTCCACGCCTTTTACCGCGTTAATCGACATTAGCGCGTAGGCGATTTCTGCGTCCAAACGGTCAAAAACAGGTTCGCCCAAGCCTACTGGCACGTTTCGCGCTTCAATGTGCAACTTCGCGCCCACGCTGTCCAACGATTTACGAACACTGTCCATATATGCTTCCAAATCCGCGATTTGCGATTGGTTGGCAGCAAAAAATGGATTTTGCGAAATGAACTCTTCGCTTTCAAACGCTATTGCTTTTTCGCCTACTTGCGTTACCCAGCAAATGATTTCTGTGCCAAATTGTTCTTTGAGCCATTTTTTGGCGACTGCACCAGCCGCCACTCGCGCTGCGGTTTCACGCGCCGAACTGCGTCCGCCACCGCGATAATCACGAATACCAAATTTATGCCAATAGGTGTAATCGGCATGACCTGGGCGGAATTGTTGGGCGATGTTGCCGTAGTCTTTGCTGCGTTGGTCGGTGTTGCGAATCAGCAGCGCGATGGGCGTACCAGTCGTTTTGCCTTCAAACACGCCCGATAAAATTTCCACTTCATCGGCTTCGCGTCGTTGAGTAACGTGGCGACTTGTGCCAGGTTTGCGGCGGTCTAGGTCACGCTGAATGTCGTCTGCGCTCAATGATAAATTGGGTGGGCAGCCGTCAATAATGCAGCCCAAGCCCACGCCGTGGCTTTCGCCAAATGTGGTTACGGTAAACAGTTGTCCAAATGTGTTGCCTGCCATATTGAAATTCCTTGTACAAAAAAGTGCAGGCTGCTTTGCTTGCCGTTTACAAAGCAGCCTGCACTTAAATAATTGATGATTAAGATTGGTCGCGCAATTCTCGGCGTAGAATTTTGCCGACATTGGATTTGGGTAATTCATCGCGGAACTCAATATCGCGCGGCACTTTGTAGCCTGTTAATTGCGTGCGACAAAACTCAATCAGCTCTTGCTCGGTCAATGAAGCATCTTTTTTGACTACGAACAATTTTAACGCCTCGCCTGTTTTTTCGCTTTTCACGCCCACGCAAGCGACTTCTTGCACTTTGGGGTGATGCGCCACCACGTCTTCAATTTCATTTGGATAGACATTAAAACCCGATACCACAATCAAATCTTTCTTTCTATCCACGATTTTGAGCCAGCCTTTTTCGTCCATCACCGCAATGTCACCTGTTTCCAGCCAGCCATTTTGGTCAATGACTTTTGCCGTTTCATCTGGACGATTCCAATAACCGCGCATGATTTGTGGACCGCGAATCCATAACTCCCCTGCTTCGCCAATCGCTACTTCGCCGCCCTGTCCATCTCGTAGCTGCACATCGGTGCTAGGCAATGGCAAGCCAATACCGCCAGAATAATCGTTTAAATTCAAAGGATTAACACACACACCTGGACTAGCTTCGGTCAAGCCATAAGCATCAACCACGTGTATTCCCACTACTTTAAACCATTCTTCCGCCACTGCTTGTTGTGTTGCCATGCCACCGCCGACAACCAGTTTCCATGTTGCAAAATTCACTTGCTTGAATTCTGGTTTATTAAGCAGACCACGGAACAGCGTATTCAAACCAATAAACACGCTGATAGGGTGTTTTTGCAAATCCTTGATAAACGCATCTAAATCTCTTGGATTGGTAATAAGAATGCTTTTTGCACCTGCTTGAAAAAACAGCAATAAATTAACCGTTAGCGCAAAAATATGGTACAGCGGCAAAGCGGCAATCACAGTTTCTTTGCCACTTTCCAATTTGTGCTTAATCCATTCGCCACCTTGTTGCATATTGGCGCAAATATTGCCGTGCGTGAGCATTGCACCTTTTGCCACACCTGTTGTTCCGCCTGTGTATTGCAAAAATGCCAAATCATCTCGCGTTAAATCAACTACTTCAAAAACATGCTGTGCGCCTTGCAACAAAGCTTGCTTAAACGAAGCAGCCTGCACAATTTGATAATTCGGCACGGCTTTTTTGATTTTACGCAATACAAAATTAACCAACATGCCTTTGAATGTGCCGAGCATTTCGCCCACATTGGCGATAACAACGTGCTTGATTTGTGTGCGTGGCAACACCAATTCCAGCGTATTGGCAAAATTTTCCAAGACCACAATCGCACTTGCACCACTGTCATTTAATTGGTGTTCCAACTCGCGTGGCGTATAGAGCGGATTGGTGTTTACCACCACCATGCCCGCTTTCAAAATACCAAACACCGCAATAGGATATTGCAAAATATTGGGCATCATCACTGCTACACGCGCACCACGTGGCAATTTGAGCACATTTTGCAAATACGATGCAAATTGGTCAGATAAATGCCCAATTTCAGCATAACTCAACTCCGCGCCCATATTGTAAAACGCAATTTGATTGCTATATTGCTCAATACTTCTATCGATTACATCCACAATAGAACGATAATGCAGCACATCAATTTCTGCTTGCACATCTTGCTCGTAGCTAGATAACCAAATTTTTTCCATATTATTTCCTTGTATAAACAAGCTATAAATTAAACGACAATTATAACAAAAAATAGTGCAGGCTGCTTTTCCCACAAAAAAACCGAATTTTGCACTATCACAAAATTCGGTTTATCCATTAATTTAAAACACTTCGCACCCAGATGGTTTCATAACTGCTGGTGTTGCACTAGAAATAGACGCTTTTGGACAACGCAATACATCACCTTTTTCCGTCATATAAGCAGCATATTTATAACTAGATACACGAGGTCTAGCCTGCATATAGATAGACACCTGATTACCTTTATTATTAACCACTACCGCATTACGACCAAAGGTGTATTTGTCTTTCATTGAACTTGGAATATTTTTTTCAATAGCATTATCTATAAACAGCTCATATTTATTTTTCAAACCTGCTGCACTACCTCGGCTGTAATTGGTATCGCTCAATTTTTGCGCTTCCAGTTGCTGACGTATTTCAGTCATATAGCGTTTGGCATCAGCCAAATTCGTCTTTTCAACAGAAGATTGATATGACGGCAATGCAATCGCAGCAAGAATACCAATAATGGCAATCACCACCATCATTTCAACCAATGTGAATCCTGAGTTTTTTATCTTCATATCGTATTACCGTAATAATTCAACATAACTTTGCAGCGTAACCACTGTATCTTTATTTTGACCACGTGCGCGAGAAGTGATTCGAAAATGGTCGTATTCTGTACCAGAAGAATTCAAATCTGTACGAACGCCCAAATATTCAATCACATAATGCGTTTTTTTATCATTAGTCGTTTTACAGGTATTCCCACAGCCATCGTCTAATACAGTTTTTCCCGTGCAACTATCAGGATTGGTTGATGCGGTACCTGATGCACAACGAGTCCACGCTTGATAATCAGAAGAAGCACTTTTATCAAACTTAAACGGAGCATTCGCATGACCGTCTGAATAGCTACCTTTTACTGGCAAACATAAACCATCTTTACAACCTGCGGTAAAAATAGTTTCTGTTTGTTTATCTACTACGTTTTTAATAAAGTACTCACCATCTCGCAGACCTGTTTCTGCCAAAGATAATGCGTATTTTCTGTCAGCTTCGTTGGTACTCATACGCATCTCTGTTACTGATGACTGACTGGTTACAATCACCAAAAAGGCAATAACCAACATTAAAATCATCACAAAAAACAAAGAAAAGCCTTGTTGTTGATTTCGAGAGATTATATTTTTCATATTATTCCTTATTTACTTGTTTGCTGAACTAACTTAAATACTTGGCGTTACTGTTGAACAGGTATTACCGCCACGCACCGTTGCATTAATAAAGTAATCGGTTTCGCTATTGTTGCTATCATCAATAGATGTACGATATTTTAAATGCAAACGAATCAATGCTGGCAACATTTGCTTACTTAAATTATTAGAGAGGCTGAAAGTTTCTTTATTCAATTCACTTCCATTTACTGCAGTTTGATTAGTACAGCCATCAACATAACCAAAAGACAATTGCATTTTTGTTACACCCTCTGCCATTAATTGAGGGCCTTGCCACTGCCCGCTTCCGTTCAAATCAAATCGTAATAAAGCTGGTTGACTACCATTTACACTGCCCAGCATATAGGCAGAAGCATACAAACGTGAAACTGCCAACTCACCACGAGCCTGTTCTGATTCATCTTTCATATCAACCAGATTAATAGCTGGGTCAAATCGCAATTGGGTGGTATCAACGTTATGAACACCATTTAATGTCCCAAGCGCGGCTTCTTTGCAACTACTTACAATTATATTGCCTCCACTTGCAAAAGCCTGATTCAAATCAGCATCATTATCAGCCTTATTGATGTTTAGTGTTGACATTGGATTGCCTCCATCGACAGTTTGTGTTACACCTGTCGAACCTTTTCCGTATACCAACAACAACAAATCACTTTGAGCAGTCACAGCATTTGAAACTGGAAATTTAGATGCCACTTCTGCCTGTGGAATCACACGCACGCCATAGCCTTCATTACTTGTCGAACTCATAACAAGTGTTGGATTTGCTGCACCAACATTTACCCTTGCATTGGCAAGATTAGGAAAACCAGAGGCGATTGCCGTATTAAAACAACCAAATGTCCCCGCATTACGTGCATCGCGTGTGAGCAAAGAAGCTGCATTACGCAAATTTTGTTGAATATCCAGTCTTTTTTGCGTGTTATCACTCAATTTGCGCGTCATGAAATAAGTTCCGCCAGCAGCAGAAATCACAATAATAGCTAACGAACTGGCAACCAAAAATTCGATTAAAGTAAAACCTTTTGGTTTTGAAATAAAACGCTTATTCATTATAGTATTTCCCGTATCTATTAGTTGCCTACTTCTAACATATAGGTATAAGTAGTAGATTGTTGATTATTGTCCGTTCCATTGGCATTACCCATGCGCCATGCAATCTTAATCATATTGGTGTCACGCTCATTATTGTTTGGTGCACAATTATCGGTCAATGCCCCGCCATCACCCAAAACAGGAGGAGTTGCATCTGGTTTATCTAAACAAATCGCATATGCAAGCACAGATACATTCGGTAATTGAGTACTCAAAACATATTCAAATTCATCTAAATGTTTTGCTGCCAGCTCTGCTTTTGTAATATTTGTTCTGTTCAAAGAAGTAGGAGCTGTGACTGCGCTGCCTGGATACAATGGCTTACTCTTTGGCACATAATTAGAATAACGACGACGATAAGTCGTTCCATTTTTAGTCAGAACTGCATTCATTTGCATGCCTTCTGCTAACGCTTCTGCAGCCTGCGACACAATACTGCGATTTTCCGCTTCACTAATGCTTGCAACAGAACGCAACTGCGCCGCCATCAATGCCAAAATACCAAAGGTCAGCAACAACACGGAAATCATCACTTCCAGTAGTGTTGCACCTTTCATTGAATATTTAGTATGAAAATAAGTCATATTTTTCATTTATTTTCCTAACTGTTATTATCAAATTATGCAGCTGCACAGATACGCTTTGCGCTGCTTGCCTTATCACTGTCAAATGCTTTGTAGTTCGTATCCCCTGCCTTGCATACAGTTGTTGAACCGCTAGGAGATACCACTACATAGCGAGCTTGAATATTCTTATTTTTTGTATCAGAAATCGCAACGCGCAAGTAAGCTTGCGACATGGTTACATGAGATAAAAAATTGGCTCGGTTTGTATCTAGAGCAGTACGATAACCAAATGCACCATTTGGCATAAAACAAATTGATTCTTGCTATCTGAACCACCTTTGCAGTCAGAACCTGCAAAATTACAAATATTAAGTACCACCTTCATTTTACGTACAGCTGCATCAGACTCGTTACCATTGATGCTAACTGTTCTCAACACCACATCTGTATTTGCCGTGTAATTCCCGTCACGATCATTATCAGCAAACGCCATCAAACCGCTATGGATAGCATTATCACTACACACGCCTGTATGACGCCCATCAGAACGAATAGTAACACCACATACGACAACAGGCACACCCATACGCACCGATTCACTTTTCGCAAAACGGAATATATTGGCAACCTGTTGAGAACGATTGGTCAATCGCGTATTGCTGATAAAGTTGCTCATGCTTGGGAATGCAATCGCTGCCATTATACCCATAATAGCAACCGTTACCATCAACTCAATCAGAGTAAAGCCTTTGGATTTTTGATATTGATTCATAGCTATTTTACACTTTCAAATAATTTACTTTTCTTAATCTTCTAACGATGCAGTACTTTCTGGAATATATGCCGCATTCTCAAACTTGGTAAACTGCCCCAAAAAGGTGAGATAAATTCGCCCAGTCGGACCATTACGATGCTTACCAATAATACACTCCGCCAAGCCTTTAAATTCGCTTTTTTCTTTTGTATAGTACTCATCACGATACATAAACATAATCAAATCAGCATCTTGCTCGATTGCACCTGATTCTCGCAAATCGGACATCATTGGGCGTTTATCGGTTCGATGTTCCACGGTGCGCGACAACTGCGATAAGGCAATAACAGGCACTTGCAATTCTTTTGCCAATGCTTTCAACGACCTTGAAATTTCGCCCAATTCTGCTGCACGGTTATCGGTTCTACCCGAACCTGACATCAACTGCAAATAATCGATAATAATCAATCCTAGCTTGCCATTGAATTTTTTTGCCAATCTTCGCGCCCTAGCTCTGATTTCTAGCACCGTTAAAGCGGAAGTTTCATCAATAAACATGGGAGCAAAAGTCAATTCTGCCACCGCTTCATTTAATCGCTCCCAGTGTTCACGCTGCAATGAGCCATTTTTTAACACACTTTGGTCAACACGTCCAACCGAACTCAACATACGCATAACCAACTGTGCTGCGCCCATCTCCATCGAAAAAATCGCAACGGGCAATTTTTCGTTTATCGCCACATGCTCTGCAATGTTAATTGAGAACGCCGTCTTACCCATTGATGGGCGACCCGCCACAATAATCAAATCGCCAGCCTGCAAACCCGACGTTTTTTCATCTAAATCTTTGAATCCTGTTGCCGTTCCTGTAACTTCGTTTGGATTGTCTCGGCGATATAGCACATCTATTCTGGCAACATTTTGGCGTAACAAATCGGGCATTTCCAAGAAACCTTGCTTGGATTTTTCGGTGCTTTCTGCAATTTGAAAAACCTGATTTTCCGCTTCATCAAGCAGCTCGTCTGCTGTTTTTCCTTTCGGATTATAGGCTTTTCTAGCAATTTCTGTTCCAACTTCTGCCAACTGACGCATAATGGAACGCTCTCGCACGATTTCGGCATAGCGACGCGCATTAGCTGCCGACGGAACAATTTGTGCGAGCGTCAATAAATAATCGAATCCGCCAACGCTGTCTAGCTGGTTATTTCTTTCCAGCATTTCTTGAACGGTAATCACGTCAGCAGGTCGCCCTGCTGCACCCAACGCGGAAATAGCCGTAAAAATCAATTTGTGTTCGTATCGATAAAAATCATTTTCATCTACAACATCTGCTACGCTATCTAATGCTTCATTATTCAGCAACAAGCCGCCCAGTAACGATTGCTCGGCTTCAACCGAATGGGGCGGAACATGCAAACTGCGAATTTCTTCATCAGAATGCGTAGCTTCTAAATTTTCCATAAATTAACCTTTTTAATAGAAAACTAACATTTTACGGCACTTGCTAAACAAAGTGCAGGCTGCTTCGTTGCTAAACCATTATCAAAGCAGCCTGCACTTTATTTGACTATTTATTTGGCATGACAACGGTTATTTAGCTTGCCAACGCGCTTGACATTCGCGAATAACTTGTTTTGCCTCTTCTACATCGCCCCAATGTTCCACTTTGGTTGCACCTGGTTTTTTCAAGGCTTTGTAGTTGTTGAAATGAAATTCAATTTGCTTAATTAATTGTGCAGGCAAATCTGCCAATGTTTTGATTTCATTGCCTGCATCGCGGTCATCTGCTGGCACAACGACTACTTTGTCATCGACTTCGCCATCATCTACAAATTTCATAATGCCAATCACACGCGCCTCCATATAAATGCCTGTTGGCAATGGGTTTTTGGTAATAATCAATGCGTCTAATTCGTCGCCATCTTCGTCCAACGTTTGCGGAATAAAGCCATAATTGGTTGGCTTGGCAAAAATTTGTGGCTCTACGCGGTCTAATTTCATCACAGCGTGTTTTCTGTCCCACTCGATTTTGTGCGTGCTGCCTTCTGGAATTTCTACTACTACGTTGATGATGCCGTTGTCCACATCGCCTGCGTCTAAAATTTGATTAAAATCTGCCATGATTTTGTCCTTGTGTGATTAAAAATGATTAAGCAGTGCATTATAACGAAAGGTGTTCGTAAAGCATAGTTTTGTTATGCAGCGTAAACCCTGTGCAAAATTCCATCTTTGGTGCATTCCTGCGTGATGCACTTCTCGGACGCTCGAAAATATTTCAATATTATCTGCGCGTCCTGCGATGCTATCACTTTGAACTGCATTCAAATCTGGAACTTCGCACAGGGTTTACGCTGCTTTTTTGTGATTGAAATGTAAATTTGTTATAAAAAATCAGTTTACAAACAGGAATAATTTGCATTAATATCGCGCCCTATGAAGAACAATCGCCTACTCAATCCATCTGTGGTTTTGGTAGTCAGCCTATTGCATGCAGGCATTATCGCTTTGGCATGGGAGGCTAGAAAACCGCCAGAACCCGTTTCGGTGGACAATCTTACTTTTGTGGATTTAGGTTCGCTAGATGGCAACGACCAGCCTGCTGCGGACGGCGCACCTGCATCGTTAGAAAGCAAGCCAGCCGAACCTGTTAGCAAACCCACACCTCCTCCTGTTGCCCCTACTCCGCCCAAACCTGAGCCTGTTGTTAAAGCAGAGCCAACAGTCAAAGCAGTAGTGCGTAACGATAAGCCTGCCGATGTGGTGGAAGCCAAACCCAAACCTGAGCCAATCAAACCTGTGGTTACGCCGCCTAAACCAGAAATACCCATCAAGCAGCCTGCACCTCCAACACCAACTGAACCAGTTAATAAACCTGCCACACCTACAACCGAAACACCGCTTAAACCAAGCAATACAGCAGGTGGCGCACCTGCTAATGCCGTCCATCGCCAAGAAGGCGGAACAGGCGGCGGTGGCAGTAACCCAAATAGCCAAGCCCCCAAAAACAATGCAGGCGGTTCGGCAACAGGTTCTGGCACAGGCGCGCGCGGTAGTGGTCAAGGCTCTTCTGGTGGTGGCGCAGGTGGGATTGTTGATGGCGGTTATACGCGCTTGCCTAGCGTTTCCTATCCGCCCGCTTCCCTAGATGCAGACGAAGAAGGCAGCATTAAACTCGCAGTTACAGTTGAGCCCAATGGCACAGTATCCGATGTAACCGTAATTAAATCGACAGGTCATGCACGACTGGACAACGCCGCCAAACGTGCCGCACGCTCGGCAGGCTATCGTGCCAAAGAAGTTGATGGTGTGAAAGTCAGAACACGATTTACCACATCATACGAGTTTAAATTAGACTAATTTAAAGTGCAGGCTGCCTGCATCCTTGATTATTTATTTTATTTTTAAAGAAAGTATTACCATGAATTTAGGTTTAGTATTTCAACAAGGCGACCCAGTACTCATTGGCGTATTCTTATTTTTAGTGGCAATGAGCATTTGCACTTGGGTTGTGATTGTGTTGCGCTCTATTCGCCATTTTGCTGCCAAAAAAGCCAATCGCGCAGCACTAGATGCCATTTGGTCGTCCAAAACGTTGGACAATGCCGAACACGCTGCCAAACAAAATCCATCGCCCATTAGCGACTTGGCTGCTCATGCTTTTGTTGCCAATCGCCGCTTTTCTGAATCGCAGCAAACGCTTCTATCTGCCAGCTTGCCCAAAAATGCTTATTTGGAACGCGAATTACGCCACAGCATCAGCAAAATCATGAACAGCTATGATGGCGGTATGACTGCATTGGCAACCATTGGCTCAACCGCACCGTTTATTGGTTTGCTGGGAACGGTTTGGGGTATTTACCACGCGCTGATTAACATCAGCCAAAAAGGACAAATGAGCATTGCCGAAGTATCGGGCCCGATTGGCGAAGCACTGGTAGCCACCGCATTGGGCTTATTTGTAGCGATTCCTGCGGTGTTGGCTTACAACTGCTTTACTCGTGGCAACAAAAAGCTATCACGTGAACTGCATAATTTTGCACACGATTTGCACGTTCAACTGATTAACGAAAAGGAGTAACAAATGGCTTTCGGTTCAATGAATGACGATGGTGACGATGCGCCAATGAGCGACATCAACGTAACCCCATTGGTTGATGTGATGCTGGTTTTGCTGATTGTGTTTATGATTACCATGCCTGTGATGACGCATTCAATCCCGTTGAATTTGCCTACCGCAAACAGTAGACAGCAAACACCGCCACCAACCGACAATATCAAACCTGTTGAAATTGCGATTGATGCCGCTGGTGATTATGCGATTGGCGCAGATTCCACTCAAAAAGTTAATCTTGAAGCAATCAAAACTCGTTTACAAGAAATTGCCAAGCAAGACCCCGATACCATCGTGGCGATTGATGCCGATTCTTCGGTCGCATACGAACACGTTTACAAAATTTTGGAAGCCTCTCGCGAAGCGGGTTTGAGCAAAGTAGGTATTCGTGGCAAAGTGGAAAATGCTGCAAAATAATCAGTAAAATATAGTGGATTAAATTTAGATTAGGACAAGGCGACAACGACCGCTGTGTACACCTAGTACATAAGGGAGTTGGCAACGCTGTACCAATCTAAATTTAATTCACTATAGATAAAAAAGCAGCCTGCACTTTCAAATATAAAAGTGCAGGCTGCTTTTTTGTGTTCGCAATTACTCAAACCATTTTTTTGTCAATGCGTCCAATGTGCCGTCTGCTTTTGCTTTGGCTAAACCGCGGTTGATTTTGTCCATTAACTCGGTATTACCTTTTTTAACCGCAAAACCAAAGTATTGTTTTTCTTCGCCGATAGGAATAATGCGCATAGCAATATCGGCACGCTCTTTTTTGTAATATTGGAAAATACGCGAATTACCCACCACCGCAACCGTGTTACCCACATACATCTCTTTGAGCGACAAATAGAACGAATCCGATAGTACCGCCTTGCCTTTTAAACCTTCAATAATCGCGATATTGTCCAAACCACCTTTGTTTACCGCAATGGTTTTACCCGCCAAATCTTCTGGTTTTTGAATCGCTTGGTTTTCGGGCGTATCCAAAATCATAATGGCTGGTTGAAAATCCAAAAACGGCTCACTCATCAACATTTTATCGGCACGTTCCGGCACAATACCCAAGCCCGATGCCCACATATGAAATTTACCATTGTTTAATGTAGATTCCACCGTATTAAATGGCGCATTCACAACTTGCACATTAAACTCCCCTGCTTTGGCAACCGCGTGCAACAACTCCATTTCAAAACCATTTGGCTGACCTTTATCACCCGAAAATTCAAATGGCATATAACCAAATTCCGAACCTACAAGATAAGTCTGCCAACTTGGATTGGTTACCGTAAAGTCTACCCCTCCCGATGTTGGTTTAGTTGATGCAGCAGATGGTGAAGAATCTGAACTACTTGGTGCTACTGTATTTTGCTGTGTTGATTCATTTTGACACGCACTTAAAGCCAACATAGACGCAAATAATACACTGATATATTTCATTTTCATGGTAGGTAACTTTCGTGATTAAATTTAAGTTAGATGGATTGATTATCCGCATGCCGCACTCAAAATATAGTGAATTAAATTTAGATTAGTACAGCGTTGCCAACTCCCTTATGTACTAGGTGTACACGGCGGTCGTTGTCGCCTTGTCCTAATCTAAATTTAATCCACTATAAAGCTAATAACCACAATAATTTTAGCAGATTGAACTGGTTTTAAATAGTGAATTATTTGCGTTTTTTTGCATATTTTCACAATTCTATCTATTTTTGATTCAATAAAAAGCAGCCTGCACTCTGTTTGATACAAAGTGCAGGCTGCTTTTTAAATGGTTTACATCACTTCCAAAACATCAATCCCGAGCAAATCCAAGCCCGTTTTCATCGTTTCGGCGGTTAATTTTGCCAATTTCAAACGCGAATCGCGCACATCGCCTTGTGCTTTCAAAATCGGACACGCTTCGTAAAAACGGCTAAACAACGTCGCCAACTGATACAAATACGCCGCCAAATAATGCGGATAAGACGTTTCCGCCACGCTCGCCACCACGTCTTCAAATTTCAACAATTCCACCGCAAGTTGTTGTTCTAACGGCTGTTCCAATTTTAAGGCAGCCTGCACATTCCATTCACCAGCCTTTTTGAACACACTTTGCACGCGCGTGTAAGCGTATTGCAAATACGGCGCGGTATTGCCTTCAAACGACAACATATTGTCCCAATCAAACACATAATCGCTCGTGCGGTTTTTGCTCAAATCCGCGTATTTCACCGCGCCAATGCCGACCACTTCGCCGATTTGCGCCACTTCTTCCGCGCTCAAATCCGCGTTTTTCTCGCGCACCAAAGCCGTTGCGCGTTCCACCGCTTCATCAAGCAAATCAACCAGTTTCACGGTATCGCCCGAGCGCGTTTTGAACGGTTTGCCGTCCTTGCCCATCATCGTGCCAAAGCCGATAAATTCAGCCGACACATTTTCAGGCAGCCAGCCAGCTTTGCGAGACGCGCTAAATAATTGTTTAAAATGCAAATCTTGGCGCGTATCCACCACATACATCAAACGATTTGCGCCCAATTTCCCCACGCGGTAACGCATACACGCAAAATCCGTTGTCGCATACAAAAAGCCACCGCCTTGTTTTTGCACGATAAACGCCGCAGGTTCGCCGTCTTTATTTTTAAATTCGTCCAAAAACACCACTTTCGCGCCGTCCGATTCCACCGCCAAACCTTTCGCGGTCAATTCATCAATCACGTTTTGCAAATCATCGTTATACGAACTTTCGCCAGCCACATCAGCACGTTGCAATTTCAAACCCAATTTCGCGTAAACTGCTTCCGCGTGTTGCAAGGAAATTTCCACAAACTGCTGCCACAACGCCAACACCGCCGCATCGCCGCCCTGCAATTTCACAACATATTCACGCGCCAAATCCGCAAAAGCCGCGTCTTCATCAAAACGCACTTTCGCATTACGGTAGAATTGCTCCAAATCCGCCAATTTAAATTCTGCATTATCCTGTTGTTGTTCAACAAGATACGCCACCAACATACCAAATTGCGTTCCCCAATCGCCCACATGATTTTGGCGAATCACGTTATGCCCCAAAAACGCCAACACACGCGCCAAACTGTCGCCAATAATGGACGAGCGCAAATGCCCAACGTGCATTTCTTTCGCCAAATTCGGCGATGAATAATCAATCACAACCGTTTGCGGATTAGGCGTTTTTTCAATATTCAGGCTGCCTGAATTTAAATTTTCCGCCAAAAAATCAGCCGCTAAACGCAAATTGATAAAACCCGGTCCTGCCACTTCCGCGCTGGCGATTGCGCCTTTACCGTGCAATTCGTCTGCCACTTTTTGCGCCAATTCGCGTGGATTTTGCCCTGCTTTTTTCGCTGCGCCCATTACGCCGTTAATTTGGAAATCGCCGTGTTTCGCGTCTTTGGCTGGCTGCAACACAATCGGGCTGCCTGAAATGCCAGCCACCGCGAATGCTTGTTCAATTTGATTAGATAAAGTTTGTTGTAATTTCATAATACTTTTAATTTAAGTTAAAACTAGATTTTAAGGCAATACTCATTTCAATATAGTTTGAAAATTACTATATTATAATTGTTTAGAAAAATAAATTATACAAGGTTTTTCAATAAATTTATGGATAAAGAATGCAGATACAACACATAGTAAAATATAAAATAAACTATTTAAATAATTGAACTCCTGATGTGTCCATTGAAATATATTGATAAAAAATGGATGTATTAAATACATTGGATAGGAAATATCACCAAAAAATTGACCTACTCCATTATTAAACCAATGGAAAATAACACCTCTCCTATGTGCCAGAGAAATAATAAATACCATACAAATAAATGGAAATACAAATTCATTCACACGATTGTAACTAATTTTTCTATACAATAAGAAACATAGAACTAATACAATAATTTGAAACACGGTTGCCCAGTTGTTCGTTGTTCAAAAATAGTATACGCTATAACTCCTAGTGAATAGTCTAATAAACAACGAATTACACCATAAGTAATAAATGGATAAGCAAGCGCATAGTGAATATTTAGAAAATCTGATGTATCATTTACTATCTTTAAAAAAGCAAATAGGCTGAATATTATCAAAACTGGTAATAACAATTGACTAGCATATTTCCTTATTACAAATATTAATGGAAATAATAAAATACCTACCCAAAACTCTGCAGAAATAGTGTATGAAATACCTAATGGTTCAAAATATATAAATCGCAAATTATTCATTGGCAACATCTCGCCAATAGATAAAATCCTGATGACATCTAATGAATTGGGCTTAACAAAATTCTCTGCAAAAAAATATTGCGGAATAAGTGTAATAATCACACAAAATAAATAAACAGGTATCAATCGAAAATACCGACTTTTAATAAATTTATACGTATTAAAATTTTCTTTATTAAAAACAGAGGCAGAAATCACAAATCCACTTAACACTAAAAAGAAATCAACCGCCAATATAAATGACAATGGCATCTTACTTGTTTGCCCATTCCAATGAAAAAAATGACCCAATGCCACAGCAATTGACATAATTCCACGAAAAAAATCTAAACTAATGTTCCTTTTCATTATACAAATTTCTTTTCCAAATTACACAAAAACAAAAAATAGACTTCCTGCAAAACCGCAATTTTTCTAGGTTTTAGAATTTTGCTAAATCCTGTAATTCAGTGTGTTTTAAAAAATTGGGATTATTGTTTCGCAGGAAGTCTATTATAATATAAAATTCACGGCAATATTTTACATTCCTGCCATTGCCCTAATTCCAGCCCCAAATCAAACAGATTCACGCGCCCTATTCCTACGCGGATTAGGCGTAAACACGGATAACCTGCTTTTGCCGTCATGCGGCGAACTTGGCGATTTTTGCCTTCGCGGATTTGGATTTGCAACCAAAAATCGGGAACGGTTTTGCGTTCGCGAATCGGCGGATTGCGTGTCCAAATTTGCGCGATTTCGTTTTCATTGAGCAAACGAATTTGCGCTGGCTGCGCGACAAAATCGCCCAAATCCAATGGCTGCTGCAAACGCGCCAATTTGTCCGCATCGGGCGAACCCTCCAATTGCGCCCAATAGGTTTTGGTTATTTTATTGCGTGGGTCGGCGATTCGCGCTTGCTGTTTACCGTCATCGGTTAGCAACAGCAAGCCTTCGCTGTCGGTGTCTAGCCGCCCTGCTGGATAGACGTTTGGCACATTGACCAAGTCTTTGAGTGTGCGGTGTTTTTCGTGTGGCGAAAATTGACAAATAATGCCATAGGGTTTGTTGAGTGCGATTAACATTGCAGGCTGCTTTTTTGTATAGATATAAAAAAACGCGATTATAGCAGCGCAACCCAAAAGCCGCCTGCACTTTTATCATGCAAACAAAACCAAATCTGCCAACCGTTTGCCTGCTTGGTCTTTGGGCGACAACACAGGCTTGCCATTCAATCGCCAATCTATGCTGACTGCTGGGTCGTTCCACAGCAAGGTGTGTTCCGCGCTGGGGTTGTAGTAATCCGTGCATTTGTATGCCACCGCCGCGCCATCGCTCAACACATAAAATCCGTGCGCGAAGCCTCCTGGAATCCACATTTGTCGTGCGTTGTCACCTGATAAAATTTCCGCAACCCATTGCCCAAACGTGGGCGAACTGCGACGTAAATCCACCGCCACGTCAAAAATGCAGCCTGCAACAGCGCGTACCAATTTGCCTTGCGCGTTTTCGGTTTGATAATGCAATCCGCGCAACACGTTTTTGCTCGATTGGCTGTGGTTTTCCTGCACGAACGCGCAATCGGCAACGTGTTGGCGAAACCAATCATCACGGAACGTTTCCATAAAAAAGCCACGTTCATCGCGCCAAATTTGGGGTTCTAGCAATTTAATATCGAGGATAGAAGTCGGCAAAATGTTCATGATTGCGGTGCTGTTGTACAAAAAACCGCATTATATTGATAAACTGCGTCATTCTGTATTCTGTTAAACAAGGTAAACCAACCATGACCAAAGGCATTGTATTAGCAGGCGGCACAGGCTCGCGGCTGTATCCCACCACGCTTGGCACGTCTAAACAGCTTTTGCCTGTTTACGATAAACCAATGATTTATTATCCAATTTCCACACTGATGCTCGCAGGAATCCGCGATATGCTTGTGATTACTACGCCCGAAGACAATGCCAGTTTTCGACGATTATTGGGCAATGGCAGCGATTTTGGCGTGAATATTGAATACGCGATTCAGCCTCGCCCTGACGGTTTAGCGCAAGCGTTTTTGATTGGCGAAGAATTTATTGGCGATGACAGCGTGTGTTTGGTGTTGGGCGACAATATTTTTTACGGACAACATTTCAGCCAAATGCTGAAAGAAGCGGCAGAACGCGAACATGGCGCAACGGTTTTCGCCTACCAAGTGAAAGACCCTGAACGCTTTGGCGTAGTGGAATTTGACGAAAACCAACGCGCTTTGTCTATTGAAGAAAAGCCGTCTAAACCGAAATCGGATTACGCCGTTACTGGCTTGTATTTTTATGATAATCGTGTTGTAGAAATGGCAAAGCAGGTCAAACCGTCAGCGCGTAGCGAATTGGAAATTACCACGCTCAACGAGATGTATTTGCAAGACGGCAGCCTGAATGTGCAGGTTTTGGGGCGCGGTTTTGCGTGGTTGGACACAGGCACGCATGAAAGTTTGCACGATGCGGCGGCGTTTGTTCGCACGATTCAGAATGTGCAAAATCTGCAAGTGGCGTGTTTGGAAGAGATTGCGTGGCGCAATGGTTGGTTATCGTCTGACAAAATCCGCGCATTAGCCGAGCCGATGAAGAAAAATGAATATGGGCAGTATTTGTTGCGCTTGGTTCAAAATGAAATTTAATTCAAACAAAGCAGCCTGCACTTTTTTCGGGTTTACGAAAAGTGCAGGCTGCTTTTGCTATTCAACCAGTTTATAATGCGTTTTTCTATTTCAAAGCAGCCTGCACAATATAAATCCAAAAAAATGAAATATTTAATCACAGGTGCAAATGGACAAGTCGGCAGCCAATTAGTCGCGCAATTACAAGGCAAAGCCGAAATCTTCGCCGCCGACCGCGCCACACTAGACATTACCAACCGCGAAACCGTTTTTCAGGCAGCGCGAACATTCCGCCCCGACATCATCATCAACGCCGCCGCCCACACGGCTGTAGACAAAGCCGAAAGCGAACCCGATTTAGCTCACGCGATTAACTGCACAGGCGCGGAAAATCTCGCCCTTGCCGCGCAAGAAGTCGGCGCAATCGTCTTGCACATTTCCACAGACTATGTATTTGACGGCAAAGGCGAAACCGCCTACCGAGAAACCGACCCAGTCGCACCGCAAAGCACTTACGGCAAAAGCAAATTGGCTGGCGAACAAGCCGTTCAGGCAGCCTGCACGCGCCACATCATCTTGCGAACCGCGTGGGTGTTTGGCGAACACGGCAACAATTTTGTGAAAACCATGCTGCGCTTGGGTGCAAGCCGCGACACGTTGGGCGTGGTTGCCGACCAATTCGGCAGCCCGACTTATGCTGGCGACATCGCGGCGGCGTTGATTGTTATGGCAGAACAGATTGTGAATCAAAAAGATAACGAACTGTTTGGCGTGTACCATTTTTCAGGCAGCCCTTATGTGTCGTGGCACGGTTTCGCCAGCGAGATTTTCGTGCAAGCAGTGGCGCAAGGTGTGTTAGCCAAATCGCCCACGCTCAACGCCATCACAACTGCAGATTACCCGACCCCTGCGGTACGACCTGCCAATTCGCGTTTGGATTGCGGCAAAGTGCAGGCTGCTTTTGGGATTGCGCCTAGCGATTGGCGTAAGGCATTGTTGAATTTAAACCGTTATGTTTTATAGTGGATTAAATTTAGATTAGGACAAGGCGACAACGACCGCCGTGTACAGCTAGTACATAAGGGAGTTGGCAACGCTGTACTAATCTAAATTTAATTCACTGTATGATATAGAAAAGCAGCCTGCACTTTATGTTTACACAAATTGCAGGCTGCTTTTTTATGCTACCAATTTACTTCGCTTGATTCGTCAAATATTGGAACAACAACGGAATTGGGCGACCTGTCGCACCTTTTGCCGCGCCTGATTTCCAAGCCGTGCCAGCAATATCCAAATGCGCCCAATTCAAATTTTCCGCAAAATGCGCCAAGAATGTCGCCGCGGTAATCGTGCCAGCAGGACGACCGCCAATGTTTTGCATATCCGCAAAATTAGATTTCAGTTGCTCTTTGTATTCGGTGAACAACGGTAACTGCCACGCTTTATCATTGCAATCACGCGAAGCCGCTAACAGTTCATCAGCCAAGTCTTGATTGTTGGACATCAAACCGCTTGCCACATGCCCCAACGCGATAATACACGCACCTGTTAAAGTCGCCACATCAATCACGGCTTTGGCTTTGAAATTTTGTTCCACATAAGTCAGCGCATCGCACAACACCAAACGACCTTCCGCGTCCGTGTTCAAATTCTCAATCGTTGTGCCGTTCATTGCTTTGACCACGTCGCCAGGTTTTGATGCGCCAGCGTCGGGCATATTTTCGCAAGTTGCCACAACCACCGCCAAGTTAATCGGCAATTTCGCCTTAACCGCCGCGATAAACGTGCCAATCACGGTTGCCGCACCGCACATATCGTACTTCATTTCGTCCATGCCTTCACCAGGTTTCAACGAAATGCCGCCGCTATCAAATGTCAAACCTTTGCCGACCAACACAATCGGGTCAATGGATTTATCCGCTGCGCCAAAATAGCGCAATTCCAACAATTTTGGCTCTTGTGCGCTGCCTTTTGCCACGCCCCAAAATGACGGCATATTGGCTTGAATATAATCTTTATCCAAAATTTTCGCTTCTGCGCCCAAGGCTTGCGCTTCTTTTGCCGCCGTTTCTGCCAAATAAGTCGGCGTGCAAATATTAGAACCTGTGTTGCCCAAATCCTTGCACAAATTCACACCATACAACAAGGCTTGCGCTTGCGCCAAAGCAGCCTGCACTTGTTTTTCATGTTTCGCGTGAACCAATTCCACATTTTTCAATTTAGCAGGATTGACTTCTTTTTTATAATAATCAAAACGATAAGCGGCTTCGCCAATCGCCGCAACCAACGCTTCCGTAGCGCGCGAGCTATCCACTTCGCAGAATGGGTTTAAATCTACCGACACATTTTCTTGTTTAACCAACCATGCAGCGACTTCTTTCGCGCCTTTTTGCAGCGTTTCGGTTTTCAAATCGGCAAAACGCAACACGGCAATATTGTGCAGGCTGCCTGCAACGATTAAGTTTGCGCTGGCGAAACTGTCTTTTTCGCCCAAACTTTGAAACACGATTTTGGCGTTTTCATTGTTTAATTGATTGGCTTCGGTACAAACAAACAAAGTTGCCGCGCCATTTTTTGGCTGATTTACCACACTAAATTGCATTGTATTCTCCCAATGTTAAAACGTGAAAACGCGAATTATACGCCCTTTTGCTGACAAGCCATATTGTGTATCACAAAAAAAGAAATCGTTAAATCAAATTAATTGAAAATAACTTGTATTTAAGTCTAGACAAGTATTGTTAAAATAATTTAATATTAGAAACGATAATTCTTATCACTATTTTTATTTACTTTTTTAGATTGGAAAACGATGCAACAGCCTATTTTTAAATTATCTTTAATTTCTTTGGCATTATTTGGCGGTATGGCATACGCTGCCGATGAAACCGCGCAGCCTGCACAAGAATTGCAAACTATTCGAGTAAAAGGTGAGCCTTCTACGCGCCGCATTACCGTGAAAAATATGAACGAAACCACCGACACGCAATTGCGCGATGTGTTGAAAAATGAAGCGTCTGTAAGCATGGGTGCAGGTGCTGGCACTTCACAATATCTATTTATTCGTGGCATGGGTCAAAATTCGGTTGATGTAAAAGTAAACAATGCGTATAGCGATAGCCAAATTCACTACCACCAAGGTCGCCATATGCTTGACCCTGCTTTGGTAAAAATTGTGGCAGTACAAAAAGGTGCAGGTAGTGCATCTGCTGGTATTGGTCAAACCAATGGTGCTATTGTAGCGAAAACGTTGGATGCAGCCGATTTATTGAAAAACAGCAGCAATCCAAATTTTGGCGCGAAAATTAACGCAGGTTACAGCAGCAATGATGGTCATAACTACGGCTTGGCATTGTTTGGTCAAAGCGGTATGTTTGATTATTTGTTGGCTGGCAATATTGTGAAAGAAAATGCCTACAAAGGCGGTAAAGGTTATGTAAGTCCGCTTAATGGCTCAAATAAAGTACCATACAGCGCATTGGATAAAGGCAGTTATTTAGCGAAAATTGGCGCAACTGTTGACAATCATCGTTTTGTATTAAGCCACATGCACGAGCAACACAAAGGCACTCGTTTGGTACGTGAAGAATTTACATTCAACCCAAGTGGTTTGACTTTGGCTCGTCAGGCTCCTGCTGAACGCAAAATGAGCGTGGATTTAACCAATTTTGAATGGACTGCAAAAGATTTAGGCTTTGCACAATCTGCCACTGCTAATATTTATCGTTTGGAACATGGTCGCTGGTCAGCAAATGACTCTGGTAATGGTTATGCTGGCGGTAATCGCAATGTTGGCTCAACCAAAACCAAAGCAGAAACTATTGGTGCAAATGTGAATTTTGACTCGCAAATTACTGACAAAGTATTGTTGAAATATGGTTTGAATTATCGCAATCAAAAAATCAAACCTAATCAAATCTTTATAGCTGGCTTGGTTCACCAACAAAAACAAGATGTGGGTGTGTATGCCGAGGCAATTACCGATGTAACAGATAAATTGACTTTGACCACTGGTTTGCGTTACGACCATTTTAGCTTTAAAGACATGAGCGGTAGAAAACTCAATGATGGTGCAATCAACCCAAGTATCAGCGCGATTTATCAAGTTACGCCCGAATTGAGTTTCAATGTCTTGCACAATTACGCAACACGCAGCCCACGCATGCACGATGCGTTGTTGTCACACGGTGCGCGTGGTACGATAACGATTGCAAATAATACCAAAGCGGAACGCGCTCAAAATACGGAAATTGGTTTTGCGTATCGTGCGCAAAATTATGGTTTTGAAGGCGCATACTTCTGGCAAAACATTAAAGATGCTTTGGGTACAACCACTGCCCGTAATAATCATAGCGATAAAGACCAAGAAATCATCAATGCAGGTAAAGTTAAAAACAAAGGTTATGAATTATCAGGCTATTATCGTTGGAATAATTTAACAGCACGTTTAGGTGTGGCACATAGCAAACCTAAATTTTATGGCGAAAATTTAGCCGGCAAGCCTGAATATGCCTCTGTAATCGGTCGCACTTGGACAGCAGGTTTATCATACCGTTTTGCTAATCCAAATGTAGAAATCGGTATTCAACACCGCCAAGTTGAAAAAGTAAAAGCATCAGACAATTACTTCTTGGTAAACAATACAGTAAAACCGGCAACGACTGGTAAAGCTGGCTACGGTGTAACCGATATTACGGCAAACTGGAAACCATTCAACAATGACAAAATGAATGTGAATTTTGCAGTCAATAATATTGGTAACAAAAATTACAAACCACACTCACAACGCGACATAAGCACATTACCTGGCGCTGGTCGTGAATTCCGTGTCGGTGTAAACTACACATTCTAAAAAAGTTGCAGGCTGCTTTTTGTTGTTATAAAAAGCAGCCTGCACTTTCCAACGTAATGAATACAGCTTATTCATCTATTTTTTGATTTTTTTATAGGATTCAAAATCAACATGACACATAAAACTATTCTTGCATTATTGGTTGCAGCAGCGTTGAGCGCGTGCGGTGGTCAGCAAACTCAAAATACAGCCAGCAGCGCACCTGCGGCATCGGCATCGGCATCTGCGCCACAACAAGATGGCAAACCAGCCGACAAACCGCTTGAACCCCACACCGACATCAAAGGCGAAGTGATTACCGTGAAAACGGCGCGTGGCGATTTCCCAGTACCCAAAAATCCAACCAATGTCGCGGTTTATGATTACGGTATGTTGGATACTTTGACTGCGTTGGGCGTGAATGTGGGCGCGACAATCGACAAATCAAACATTGAATATTTGAAACCTGTGGTGGAAAAAGCGGCGCACGTTGGCACGTTGTTCGAGCCGAATTATGAAGCATTGAACGCGTTTCAGCCGCAGTTGATTATTACAGGCAGCCGCGCGAATAAGGCGATTCATGAGCTGAATAAAATCGCGCCTACGATTGAAATGACAGCAGATACAAAAAATCTGTTGGCAAGCAGCAAAGAACGTATTGACGCATTCGCGCAAATTTTCGGTAAACAAGCGGAAGCGGATAAATTGAAAGCGGACATTGACGCAGCATTTGCAGACGCAAAAGCGGCAGCGCAAGGCAAAGGCAAAGGTTTAGTGTTGATTGTGAACGGCGGTAAATTGTCTGCACAAAGTCCGAATTCTCGCTTGGGCGGTTGGTTGCACCAAGATATTGGCATTCCTGCGGTTGACGCGGACATGAAAGAAGGTTCGCATGGTATGCCTGTATCGTTTGAGTATGTGAAAGAGAAAAATCCTGATTGGTTGTTTGTGTTAGACCGTGGCGCGGCGATTGGCGAAGAAGGTCAAGCGGCGAAAGATGTGTTGAATAATCCGTTAATTGCCGAAACGACTGCTTGGAAAAAAGGTCAAGTGGTGTATTTGGATAGCGGTACCTATTTGGCGGCTGGCGGTGCGCGTCAGTTGCAAATCGCGGCGAAACAGGCAGCCGATGCATTTAAAGCGGCTAAGTAGTTTTGCGATAAATTTTCAGGCAGCCTGATAGGTTTCAGGCTGCCTGAAAGCGTTGCGTAGGGTATGCTACGCGCACTATTCTTCAAATGGAATCAATATTTCAGGCAGCCTGAAAGTACACGACAAAATCTAGGCTGGTTCGCGACTCAGCCTACTATTTCACGGAATACCCTATGTCCACAAAATCCCTTTACACCCTATCCATTTTGTTCACGATTATTTTATTTTTCGCTAGTTTATCCATTGGTGTGGCGAATTTTTCTTGGGCGAATGTGTTTTCAGGCAGCCTGAACGATTCCACGCAAGTGATGTTAATCAGCCGTTTGCCACGTACGTTTGCGATTTTGCTGACAGGTGCGTCTATGGGCGTGGCGGGCATGATTATGCAGATTTTGCTGAAAAATCGCTTTGTTGAGCCGTCTATGGTGGGAGCGAGTCAGAGTGCGATTTTGGGGCTGTTGCTGATGTCGTTGCTGCTGCCGAGCGCGGCTTTATTGACGAAAATGTCGGTGGCGGCGGTGGCAGCGTTGTTGGGTATGTTGTTGTTTATGGCGATGATTCGGAAATTACCGCCCACCGCGCAACTGCTTGTGCCGTTGGTGGGAATTATTTTTGGTGGCGTGATTGAATCGGTTTACACGTTTATTGCGTATGAAACGGATATGTTGCAACTGATTAGCGTGTGGCAGAGTGGCGATTTTTCGGGCGTGTTGTTGGGGCGGTATGAATTGCTGTGGCTGACGGGGGCGTTGGCTGTGGTGGCGTATTTGATTGCTGACCAACTGACGATTGTGGGTTTGGGCGAGTCGGTGGCGGTGAATTTGGGGATTAACCGCAATGTGATTTTGTGGGCTGGGCTGGTGATTGTGGCGTTGATTACGTCGTTGGTGGTGGTTACGGTAGGAAATATTCCGTTTATTGGGCTGGTTGTGCCGAATATTGTGAGCCGTTTGTTAGGCGATAAGCTGCGTGCGAGTTTGCCTGCTGTGGCGTTGTTGGGGGCGGTGTTGGTGTTGCTGTGTGATATTGTGGGGCGTGTGATTGTGTTTCCGTTTGAAATTCCTGTGGCAACGGTGTTTGGGGTGTTGGGGACGGTGTTGTTTTTGGGGCTACTTTTCAGGCAGCCTGCACGGTAGAATTGGGGTTTTAGATTTTCAGGCAGCCTGAAAGGAAATAATGGTATGTTTAAAATCATTATCCGACACGTTAGCATTACTGCTTTTGGTATTGCAATCGGTTTGTTAAATGAATGGTTACGCAATAATCGTACCCCTGTATTGCGTGAATATGCGGCAATTATCTTCATGACTATTTTTTTTAATTTATATTACTTGCCATCGCATTGGACTGCTAAACGCCAATTTACCATTATCTTTACAATAATGTTGATTTCTGCCTGTGCCGTGTTTTGGTATTTTAACCCAATAGGCTGGGGGTATTGGTTTTTTGCCCCTGTAATGTGTGCGATGACGTTTGCAGCAGTTTTGACAGCACAATTACAACTCCAAGTACAACTTCAAACGGAACAACAACACAAGAAACAAAAATAATTTCAGGCTGCCTGAAACTTTGAATTTGTCGGATTCAAGAATCCGACCTACGGATTGGATTATGTCAAAAGATTTAAAACTAATTTGGATTTTATCGGCGGTGTTGCTGCTGTCGTGTGGGCTGTTTTTGACGTGGAACGCACAGGGGGCGTGGGATTTTATTCTGCCGCTTCGGGCGAAAAAATTGGGCGCGTTGCTACTGATTGCATATGCGGTGGGCGTGTCCACTATGTTGTTTCAGACAATTACGAATAATCCAATTCTCACGCCATCTGTGTTGGGCTTTGATACGCTGTATATTTTTCTGCAAACGCTGCTGGTGTTTGCGCTCGGCGGTGTGGGCTATACGCAGTTGCCGCTTTTGGGAAAATTTGCGCTGGAATTGGTGGTGATGATGGGCGCATCTTTGTTGCTGTTTCAGATGTTGTTGCGGCAGGGTGGGCGTGATTTGGCGCGGATGATTTTGATTGGCGTGATTTTTGGGGTGTTATTTCGCAGCGTGTCTAGTCTGTTGCAGCGTGTGATTGACCCCGAAGAATTTGCGGTGGCGCAGGCGAATACGTTTGCGAGTTTTAATACGGTGAACACGAATATGCTGACGATTGGCGGCGCGATTATGCTGCTCAGCGTGGCGATGATTTGGCGCGAGCGACATCGCTTGGACGTGCATTTGTTGGGGCGCGACCAAGTGACCAATCTCGGTATCAACTATCAGAAAAATACGCTGTGGATTTTGTTATGGATTTCGGTGTTGGTGGCAACCGCAACCGCAACGGTTGGGCCTGTGAGTTTTTTTGGCTTGCTGGTGTGTGCGTTGGCGAATCATTTTTCAGGCAGCCTGAAACATTCGGTGCGCTTGCCGTTGGTGGTGTTGATTGCTGGGATTATGTTGGTGGCAGGTCAGGCGGTGTTTGAGCATTTGTTGGGCATGAAAGCGGTGTTGAGTGTGGTGGTGGAATTTGCTGGGGGGCTGGTGTTTTTGTGGTTGGTGTTGCGGAAACGAGCGGTGTAAAACATTGAAAACAGCAATGGCAAACGGTAAACTATCGTGGCTTTTTATTCCTATCTCAAACCAAAGGAACGGACTATGTCTAATTTTCATCAAGATTTTCTGCAATTTTCGCTGCAACAAAATGTCTTAAAATTTGGGGAATTTACGACCAAAGCAGGTCGTCAATCGCCCTATTTCTTTAATGCTGGCTTGTTTAACGATGGGGCTTCTACTTTGCAACTGGCGCGTTTTTATGCCAAAGCGATTTTAGAAAGCAGCCTGCAATTTGATATGTTGTTTGGCCCTGCCTACAAAGGCATTATTTTGGCGGCAGCAACGGCAATGATGTTGGCAGAACAAGGCGTAAACGTGCCATTTGCCTACAACCGTAAAGAAGCCAAAGACCACGGCGAAGGTGGCACGCTGGTGGGTGCGCCATTGCAAGGTCGCGTGTTAATTATTGATGACGTGATTTCGGCTGGCACATCGGTGCGCGAAAGTGTGAAATTGATTGAGCAAGCAGGCGCAAAACCTGTGGGCGTAGCGATTGCATTAGACCGCATGGAAAAAGGTACAGGAGAGCAATCTGCGGTGCAAGAAGTGCAGCAGCAATATGGTTTGCCCGTTGTCGCGATTGCCAATTTGCTGGATTTGTTTGCGATGTTGGAACAAGAAAACCGTGCTGATTTGGCGCAATTTGTTGAGCCCATGAAAGCCTATCGCGCACAATATGGCGTGGCGTAATTCATAATATAAAAAGCAGCCTGCACTTTCGATTTACAAAAGTGCAGGCTGCTTTGTTATGTGTTTACACAATCAAACGATTAGAAATCCAAATCGTACGCTTTGTTGCCCTCAAACACCTGAGCAGAATAAGCGCAACGGTTTTTCGCGCATTCAGTAATCGTGTATTTCAAAGTGTACGCGCCACTTTGTTCAGCGCAGAAGCCGAACATTGACGAGCTGTTATCTGCTTCAAGCATTTCGCCCAATACTTCGCACCTTTTACCAATTCCAATTTAGCTTCGTTTGCATTCGTAATCGCAGTCCACCATAAAGCCATAGAATTTGCCAGCGCGTAAGTTCACGGTGTGGCTTACGGTTTTGCCTTGTGCTGCGCTGCCTACGCGCTTGAATACTTGGCGTGCAGCAGAGTCGCGTTTGCCAATTGCTTGCTTGTTGATAGCTTGCGCTTTGCCCAACCAGTTGTCTGCCAACGCAGGCGTAACCAAAGAAGCCGCAAGGGCGAATACTGCTAATTTTTTCAACATAGTCAAACTCAATGATTAAGTTAAAGAAAATGCAGATTATTCTGTATCTATTTTGGCTATTTAGCCAAAATCTCGTCTGCCAACGCCAAATAAGCCAGCGTGCCTTTGGCTTTGGCATCATAGGCTAGTGCAGGCTGCCCGTGGCTTGGGGCTTCTGCCAAACGCACATTGCGCGGAATGGTGGTCGCAAACACTTTATCGGCAAAATGCTGTTGCAACTGTACGCTCACGTCTTGCGACAGGCGATTTCGGTTGCTATACAAAGTTCGCACAATGCCATAAATATCCAAACGTGGGTTGATGGCGGTGCGGATTTTGCGCACGGTGGCAACCAAATCGCTAATGCCTTCCAGCGCGTAGTATTCGCATACCATTGGCACAATCACGCCTTGTGCGGCAACCAAACCGTTGAGCGTGAGCAAGGTCAAAGTGGGCGGACAATCAATCAACACAAAATCGTAATCTTGCGCCACGGCTTCCAACGCGTTTTTTAGACGCATTTCTCGCGCGATTTCTTGCACCAATTCAATTTCTGCGCCTGCTAAATCGCGGTTTGCTGCCAACACATCGTAGTCGCCCTCTTCGCTGCGAATGCAAGCAGCCTGCACATCGGCTTCGCCCAGCAAAACGTGGTACACACCTGTGGCGATGTCGGTTTTATCTATGCCGCTGCCTGTGGTGGCGTTGCCTTGCGGGTCTAAATCAATCAGCAAAACCCGTTTGCCACGATGCGCTAATGATGCTGCCAAATTCACGGCGGTAGTGGTTTTGCCGACTCCGCCTTTTTGGTTGGCAATGGCTAAAACTTTTGCGCTCATGCTCAACCCTTTTTCGGACGCATCAATACCATATGACGCTCGGCGTTTAGGGTTGGCACTTCCAACTTATCTATTTGATAAACTTCAATATTAGCAGGAACGTTTTCCAATTCTTCGTATGGATACACGCCTTTCATCGCTGCCCAATAGCCTTGTTCGTTGAGCAAATGTTTGGTCAGCGCGACAAAATCGTGTAGCTCGGCAAAGGCGCGACTGGTTACGACATCTACTTTTTTGTCGTGCATGGCTTCTACGCGACCACTGGCAACGGTTACGTTTTTCAAGCCCAACTCAATCGCAGCTTGTTGCAAAAACGTGGTTTTTTTGGTGTTTGCGTCCAGCAAAGTAATCTGCAAATCGGGGCGACAAATTGCGGTGGGAATGCCAGGCATGCCGCCGCCCGAGCCAACGTCCATCATGCTTTGCGCGTTTTGCACATAGGGCAGCAGGGTTAGGCTGTCCAAAATGTGATGGCTAATCATTTGATTTTCATCACGCAAGGCGGTTAAGTTATAGGTGCTGTTCCATTTTTTGAGCAGCGCAACGTATTCCAGCAACAATAATTGCTGCGCCAAAGGCAAATCCAAATTCATGGCTTGCAAGCCCGATTTTAATTGTTCTTTTAAATCGCTCATGATGTTCCCTATTTCCATGTCTATCTGTTAAGCAGGGCGTAATGGTAAATCAAAATGTTTAACAAATCTATACAATAAACAAATCTATACAATAAACAAAGCAGCCTGCAAATTTTGTTCACCTAAAATGCAGGCTGTTTTTGTTGATTTACGTTTATATTACGCCTTACGCCAAACCTGCGCCAAATACCGCGCCGCGCTGTCCAACGCCCACCCAATCACGCCAATCAACACAATCGCCGCCATCAATTCCGAATACGCCAATCTATCGCGCGTATCCAAAATAAAATAGCCCAAACCTTCGTTCACACCCAACATTTCGCACGGCACAAGCACCACCCACACAATACCAATCGCCAAACGCAAACCGTTCAAAATATCGCCCACCACCGCAGGCAACATGATTTTAAACAACATTTCCGATTTGGTCGCCGACAGCGAACGCCCCAATTCCAGCCATTGCGGATTGATATTTTTCACGCCCGAAACCGTATTCAAAATAATTGACCACACCGCCGCAAACGCCAACAAAAAATAAATCGGCGCATCGCCAATGCCAAACAACATCACCACCACAGGCATCCACGACAACGGCGAAATCATACGCAAAAACTGAAAAGACGGACTCACCACTTGCTCCACCTTGCGCGACAAACCGAGCGCAAAGCCAATCGGTACACCAATCATCAATGCCGCCAACAAACCCACGCCCACGCGCTGCAAACTCGCACCAATGTGTGCCCACAAATTGCCGTCAAGCAGCAGCTTTTTCAGGCTGCCGATCGCGGCGGCTGGCGCAAGCATATTCGCCAACGGCATAGAATGCGCCAAAATCAAGCTGCCGATTTGCCACAATGCGAGCAAAATCAACAAGCCTGCTAATCCGAGAATGTGTACGTTTTTGTTCATGTTTTTCTTTCTTTTAAAATTTTCAGGCTGCCTGAAAAACTCAAATCTCAAAAATCTCTTTCCGCTCAAACCCCTGCAAACCAAACTGCTGCATCAAATCCCCTTGTCCCAAAGCAGCCTGCACAAAGCGCGTGTCAAACAATTCTTTCGCCGCGATTTCAGGCTGCACATCTTGCAAAAACGTATTCACGCCAGCCAAATGCGTTTCTTTCAGCAATTTAATCAACAATTCGCTATACGATTGAAATGGAAACGGTTGAAAATCAATGCGTTTTTTCTGCCAATCGGCGTGGACAATGGCGCGGTTTCGCTCGTAATTCGCCCATTGAATTAGCTCGGGCTGCAACACGTTTCGCAACACGTTCACATCGTGCGGCGTGTATTTTTGAATGCCTTGTTTTGCCAACAATTCCGCCGTTTCCGCACGATGATGTTTCGCAAACGCCGCCGCATCTACCAACGCTGAAACCACGTTTTGCACCCAATAAGGGCGGTTTTGAATATCGTGGTCGTGCATCATCGTCAGGCAGCAAGCGTGTTCTTTCCAAATATCGCCCGAAAAACGTAAAATTTTGCCTACGCCCTTACTTTCCGCCAGTGCGTTAAACGGCTCGGCAACGATAAATCCAGCAATTTGCTTGGCTGCCAAACCTGCCACCATATCAGATGGTGGCATCACGGTTAGGCAAACTTGTCCAGCTTGCGGATTTTTCTCCACAATCTGCAAACCTGCTTGGCGCAAAAGCTGTTGCAACACGACATTATGTACGGAATACCAAAACGGAATCGCCACCGTTTACCCTTGTAAATCAAACAGTTGATTAACATCAGGGCGCACCGTCAAAGCCGAACCGCAAGTGTGATTCCACATCAAAGCGCGAACAGGCGCACGGCTGCCGTAACGCATCCACACGCTCATCGGCGACAGCACATGAATTAAATTGACTTACCCACTCAAAAACGCTTCCACCAAACTCGCCCAACTGCGAAACAGCACAGGTTTGACGGTCTCCACGCCGCGTTGTTGAAACAAGCCTTTGCCATGCGCCACGAGCAAGGGCGCGGCATCTAAAATCGGCAAATAGCCAATGGTTACAGGCGCGTTGGGCTGCGTGGCGGCGCGTTTGCCACAGGCTTGCAGCAAGGGCATAGCGGCGGTGGCGGTAAACAGAGCGGATAATTTTAGGAAATCTCGGCGTGTGTGCATTTTGTTTTTTCTTTTTATAAACAATCGGTTTGTAGGTTGGGGTCTTGACCTACGCAAATTTCAATTTCAGGCAGCCTGAAAAATCAAATCACAAATTCCACCGTCTTAACCTGTTCCGAATAATGCTGCGCCGAATGCAAACTCTGCATAATTTCGCCACGAATCTGATTCAATTCCGCCAAACGTGCCACGCGTGGAAACGGAATGTCAGGCTGCCACGTCCCAACAATCCGCCCACCTTGCCCCACCAACACAATGCGGTCAGACACCAGCAACGCTTCATCAATATCATGCGTAACCATCACCGCCGCCGTGTTGTGGTGCTACACAATTTCGCGCAACATCGTTTGCATTTGCTCACGAATCACGGCATCAAGCGCGGAAAATGGCTCGTCCAGCAACAACACTTGCGGTTGGCGCACAATGCCACGCGCCAACGCCGCTTGTTGCGGCATGCCGCCCGACAATTCAGACGGAAATTTATCCGCCGCGTGTGCCAATCCGACTTCTTTTAATGTATCATCAATACGTTGATTTTGCTCATCTTTGCTGACTTTCGGTTGACGTTTAAAGTCTAGCCCAAACGCCACATTGTCGCGCACGTTCAGCCACGGCAACAACGCCGCGCTTTGAAACACAAAACCCACACGCGGATGCGGTTTCGTGAGTGGTTCGCCAAACAAGGAAACGCTGCCTGAAAGCGGCTTGTTCAGCTCAGCCAACACGCGCAACAGCGAAGATTTACCTACGCCACTTGCGCCCAGCAAGCTAATCAATTCGCCCAACTGAATGTCTAGGCTGAAATCGTGCATAATTGTTTTGATTGCGCTACCTTGTTGATAGCCAAGAGAAATGTTTTGAATAGATAAAGCGGTCATAATCGAACCAAAAAAACAATATGGCTGGCAAAGATAAAAGATAAAAAGCAGCCTGCAAAAGATTTTGTGTTTGTGTGATTTAGATGATTTGCTTATAACAAAAACTCGCTATCTACAATGGATAGCGAGTTTTGCAATATTAGAGTGAAATGAAATAAAAATAGGACAAGGCGACAACGCTCGCCGTGTGCAAATAGCACATAAGGGCGTTGGCAACGCTGTACTATTGCGATTTCATTTCACTATATATAGCTTTGCGATACGCCAACAACAAATCGCGGAACACATTGGGGTCTTTAATAAACGTCATTTCGCCCGATGCTGGGAAGTGAAAGTCCAACAAACGCGACACCCAAAAACGCAAGCAGCCTGCACGATAGGCGTTGGGCAAATAATCCAATTCGGCTGGCGTTAAGGCGCGTACGCTTTGATAGCCGCGTAAAAAAGCAGCCTGCAATTCTGGCACAATGTGATTGTGGGCATCGCGCGCCCAATCGTTAATCGCAATGGCTAAATCATACACAAAACTGCCGTGGCAAGCGTAGTAAAAATCAATAAAACCAGCCACTTGGTCGCCACTCAACAACACATTGTCTTTGAACAAATCAGCGTGAATGATACCACTGGGCAAATGCGTGTCGGGATTTTGCGCTTGGTAGGCGATTTCGTCTTGCAACAAAGCCGCGTCTTCTGCGTCCAAAAAATCATGCAGGCTGCTTGCCGATTGCGTCCACCACGCGCTATGACGTGGGTTATCCATCGTTTGTGTGAACGATGTGCCTGCTTGGTGCATGGTTGCCAGCATTGCGCCTGTGTAAAAACATTGTTCGGCATGGGGATACGCCGTGTCGCTGCCTGTTAATTTGCTGACAATGCAGGCTGGTTTGCCCGATAAAGTGACGGTGAATTGTCCGTTTTTCTGCGCGATAGGAGCTGGGCAAGCCACGCCGTTCGCGCTCAAATGATGGGTCAAATCCATAAAAAATGGCAATTCATCGGCGCGTAGGGTTTCAAAAACGGTCAATACAAAGCTGCCTTGCGTGGTGTGCAAGAAAAAATTACTGTTGGTGATGCCTTGTGCGATGCCTTGCAAGGATTGAAAATCGCCCAAATCGTATTGCGTGAGCAACTGACGCATTTCATCATCGGATACGCTGGTGTAAACAGACATAATACAAAGTACCTAACGGTTAAAAAAGTTGGCATCATAGCAAATTTAACGTTTTGGGACAGCTTGTTTTTGTGTTACATTTACATTCCGTTGCATATCTTTATGCAGCTTATCACTTGTATTCCAATCCACAAAAAGGAAACCAACCATGCCTACTCGTGTGATTCGCCCCGATATTCTGGCGCAAAACGCCTATCACGTTGCCGATGTGCCAGCCGATTTCATTAAGCTGGACGCAATGGAAGTCCCCTACTCTTTCCCCGAAGAGATGCAAACCGAATTGACGCAACAATTAGCCGCCGCACCGATTAACCGCTATCCCAATCCAGCCAGCAGCGGATTGCAGGCTGCTTTGCGCGAAACCTTTGCCATTCCCGAACACGCCGAGATTGCTTTGGGCAACGGCTCGGACGAATTAATTCAATTTCTGACAATTTTGGTCACACAGCCCAATGCTGTCATGTTGGCAGTTGAACCCAGCTTTGTGATGTATCGCCGCAACGCAGAATTGTTTGGTATGCAATACGAAAGCGTGCCGCTCAATGCCGATTTTTCGCTCAATTTGCCTGCCGTGTTGCAAGCGATACAAGAAAAGCAGCCTGCAATCACGTTTATCGCCTACCCCAACAATCCGACAGGCAAACCGTTTTTGCGTGAAGAAATCGAACAAATTGTGCAGGCTGCTTCGGGCATTGTTGTGATTGACGAAGCCTATGGCGCGTTTGCCAACGACACGTTTATGCCGCAAGCAGGTGTGCCTGCCAATTTAATCGTGCTGCGTACATTGAGCAAAATCGGTTTTGCAGGTTTGCGTTTGGGTTACGCGGCTGGCAGTCCGTTAATCATCAACGAGTTGGCAAAAATTTTGCCGCCTTACAACATGAACCAGTTAAGCCTAACCGCTGGCAAATTCGCGTTGCAACACATAGACACGGTAAACCAAAACATCGCCACTTTAACCGCAGAGCGCGAACGAGTGAGTAGCGAATTAGCCGCGTTGGAAGACGTTACCGTGTTTGACAGCCAAGCCAATTTTGTTACCGTGCGTTTGCCCAATGCCAACACCGCATTTGAAAAATTGAAGCAAAACAAAATCTTGGTTAAAAACTTGCACGGCAGCCACAGCGTTGTAGAAAATTGCCTGCGCCTGACGATTGGCACGCCAGAGCAAAATGATGAAGTGCTGCGTGTGTTGCGCGACGTGATTGCCGAACACTTGGCACAAAAATACAAATCCAGCGGCAAATCGTTTGATTTATCTACCATGATGTTCTATATCATGTTGATTTACAACGGTGTGTTGAGTTTGTTGAGCCTTGTTTTGGGATTAAGTTTTGGGCATATTTAATTGATATATAAAAAATACTTCTATCGTAAAGAAACATTCAATCTTTCCGTTTTAAAAGCAGCCTGCGTACAATGCAGGCTGCTTTTTTTGATGACTTTTACTTACAGGACAAACATCATGTCGCAACAAACCTTATTGAACCAAATTGCCGAATTAACCCAACGCGAAATCGCACCGATCGTCCAAGACATTGACTGTAAAGGCGTTTACCCAGAAAACTTTATGCGCGAACTGGGCAAAATTGGCGGCTATCAATCCGTTGGCACAACCGAAGAAAGCGGCAACGGCTTGGGCTTGACCACACAAATTTTGGTAATCCGCGAAGTGGGCAAAGTGTGCGGTGCAACGGCGTTTTCGGTGTGGTGTCAATCGGCTTGCGGCTGGTATTTGCATCAATCGCCCAACGAAACCGTTAAATCGCGCTATTTAGCAGACGTATTGCAAGGAAAAGTGTTGGCTGGAACAGGTATGTCCAACACGGTCAAACACTTGGCTGGCATTGAAAACAATTTCTTGCAAGTGGAAAAAGTAGAGGGCGGCTATCGCATCAATGGCGTGTTGCCGTGGGTGTCCAACTTGGGCGACACGCATATTTGGGCGAACACCGCACAAACGGCAGACGGCTATGTGATGTTCATCACAGGCGCGGAACGTGAAGGCGTGTCGTTGAATCCTTGCCCTGAATTTTGCGCGTTGGAAGGCACACGCACCTTCGCGCTGAAATTTGAAAACGTGTTTGTACCGCACGAAGATGTGTTGGCAGAACCCGCGCAGTTTGAAGCGTATATCAAATCCATTAAAGCTGGCTTTATTTTGCTGCAAATCGGCATCGGCGCAGGCATTATTGACGGCTGCTTGCAAGAAATTGAATTAGCAAACGTAAGCAATGGCGAAGTAAATTTTTACTTGGATAATCAAATCGATGAACTAAACGAACGTTTCCAAGTAGCATTGGCAAAAACGGTTAAATTGGCAGACGAAGCGTGGGCTGGCTCAACCAGTATTTTAGAAACTTTGCAAACGCGCTTGGCGGCAGCAGAATTGGCATTGGACGCAGCGCAATCGGCGGCTTTACACGCTGGCGCAAAAGGCTATTTGATGCGTAGCCCTGTGCAACGCCGCATTCGTGAAGCGATGTTTGTGGCGATTGTGACACCAGCAACCAAGCATTTACGCAAAGAAATCGCGGATTTGGAATTTACAGGCGAATTTTCTATTTAATTGATATAGCAAAAAGTGCAGACTGCTTTTTTACGGTTTTTCGCCGAAAAAAGCAGCCTGCACTTTTTGTTGATTTTATTGATGCGATTAGCTTAATGGTTCGCAGTTGGTTGTGCCTTTGGGTTCAGCAACCGCCGCAATAGCAAAGTCTGAATCATTGCAGCGAACAAACACACCACTTTGTGATGAATACAGCACATTCAAAGGGCTGCTTGCTCTTTTCTTTGCACTATATAAATCTGCTTTGGGTGTCGCTTTGAGTAAGTAATTGTTAGCACCAACAGCAACGTATTCTAGGTCGTATTTATCGTTGGCGATGCCTGCTGCTTTAATTTTGGCAGTGTCTAGCTGGGCAAAGGTTTTGTTGGTTGCGTAATAGCGTTCGGCAAATTGAATAGTGTCCATCATGGTTGCACGCGCATTATCAATGCGTACACGTTCCATATAGGTGCTGTAACTTGGGTAGGCAATCATTGCCAAAATCGCTAAAACTGCAATGGAAACCATAAGTTCAACCAAGGTAAAACCGCGTTGTGTTGTTTGGATAAAAGTTTTCATTTTATTTAATACCGTTAAGATGGGTTACGTTGTTTGGCTATAAGCAATTTTGGTGCAGGCTGCTTACATTTGATGCGCTATTGTACAAAATAATTAGCATAAATAGACAAAAGCAGCCTGCATTTTGTATCAAGTTAATACAAATTAACACAAAATGCTTGTCAGATAATGCTCTTTGCGTTATCTTAACAATTCCCTATTTTTCACAAACCCTGCGTCAAAGTGAACTAATTGCAATCGGTTGTTATCACGTCTGCACGATGCGCGTACCCTAAATCGCTGCTTGTGCCGATAGCATTATAGGTGCAGAGATAAAGCCCTTGCAGTTGATTGATTTTCGCGCTCAACAAAAGAGGTTGTCATGCAATTAACAGGCGCACAAATTCTGGTGCACAGTCTTAAAGCAGAAAACGTGGAATACGTTTTTGGTTATCCTGGTGGTGCGGTGTTGGAAATCTACGATGCCATCTACCAACTTCATAAATTTGAACATATTTTAACGCGACACGAACAAGCGGCGGTTCATGCAGCTGATGCCTATGCGCGAACCAGCGGCAAAGTGGGCGTGGCTTTGGTAACGTCTGGTCCTGGCGCAACCAATGCGATTACAGGCATCGCCACGGCTTATACCGATAGCATTCCAATAGTCGTGATTTCGGGTCAGGTGGCATCGCCTGCAATTGGTTCGGACGCTTTCCAAGAAATTGATATGATTGGTATTTCTCGCCCTTGCGTAAAACACAATTTCTTGGTAACACATATTGACGATTTAGTCCCCACTATCAAAAAGGCGTTCCAAATCGCCAAAACAGGTCGCCCCGGCCCTGTGGTGGTGGATATTGCCAAAGATGTAACCCAAGCATCGGCTAAATTTAGCTATCCGCAAGAAGATATTTTTATTCGCTCGTATCAACCCGTTGTGAATGGGCACGTTGGTCAAATCAAAAAAGCCTTGCAAATGTTGGCGGCGGCAAAGCGTCCGTTGATTTATTTTGGTGGCGGCGTGGTGTTGGGCAACGCGCATCAAGTTTTGACCGATTTTGTTCGCACTTTGGGCGTTCCGTGTACAGGCACGTTGATGGGCTTGGGCGCATATCCGTCTAGCGACAAACAGTTTTTGGGTATGCTGGGCATGCACGGCACTTATCAAGCCAACTTGGCAATGCAAAATGCCGATGTGGTGTTGGCAATTGGTGCGCGTTTTGATGACCGCGTGGTGTCTGTGCCAAGCAAATTTTTGGAAAATGGCAAAAAAATCATTCAAATTGACATTGACCCATCTAGCATTGCCAAGCGCGTTAAAGTAGATGTGCCGATTGTGGGCGATGTAGCCAATGTGCTGACCGAAATGCTCGGTTTGTGGCAAAAACAAGAATTGACGTTCAACCCCAGCGCGTTGGAAAAATGGTGGAAAACCGTAGAAAACTGGTGCAGCCGCGATTGCTTGCGTTTGCCTGAAACAGCCGACAGCGAATTGATTTTGCCGCAATATGTGGTGCAAACTTTGGCGCGAGTAACCAACAACGATGCGATTGTTACATCAGACGTAGGGCAGCACCAAATGTTCGCCGCGCAATATTATCCGTTTGAACGTCCGCGCCAATGGCTCAATTCGGGTGGTTTAGGCACAATGGGCGTGGGCTTGCCGTATGCCATGGGTGCGTATCTTGCCGACCCAAGCAAAGATGTCTGCTGCATCACAGGCGAAGGCTCAATCCAAATGAATATCCAAGAATTAAGCACTTGTTTTCAATATAAATTACCTTTAAAAGTAATTTGCTTGAACAATGGCTACTTGGGCATGGTGCGCCAATGGCAAGAGCTGTATTACAGCAACCGCGAATCGGAAACCTATTTTGACTCGTTGCCCGATTTTGTGAAATTGGCAGAAGCTTATGGTCATGTGGGTATGCGTATCACAAAAAAATCAGACGTAGAAGGCGCGTTACGTGAAGCGTTGGCAATGAAAGACCGCTTTGTGTTCTTGGATTTCATCACCGACAGCAAACAAAATGTGTACCCAATGGTGGGCAATGGCAAGGCGTTGGACGAAATGGTGTTGCCGCTGCATATGCGCGAAACCAAAGCCGATTCCGATGTAAACGACATTCACGACCGCAATTACGACACAAGGAGCGTACCATGATGCGACACATTTTATCTGTTTTGATTGAAAACGAATCGGGTGCAATGAGCCGCGTAGTGGGCTTGTTTTCGGCGCGTGATTACAATATTGACTCGTTGTCGGTTGCGCCAACCGAAGACGCTACTTTGTCGCGTATGACAATTGTGACCCGCGGCGACCAGCACATTATTGAGCAAATCACCAAACAGTTGAACAAACTGGTGGAAGTGGTCAAAGTAGTGGATTTGAACGAAAGCCGTTATGTGGAACGCGAACTGATGCTGGTCAAAATCCGCGCAGTCGGCAAAGACCGTGATGAAGTGTTGCGTTTGGCAGAAATTTATCGCGGTTCGGTGATTGATGTATCCGACAAAACCTACACGGTGGAAATCACAGGCACGTCCGAAAAATTGGACAGCTTTTTGGAAAACGTGTCCAAAGGTTTGATTTTGGAAACGGTGCGAACAGGCGCGGCAGGTATTGGTCGTGGCGAACGCATTTTGCGGATTTAAATCGTGTAAATGTGTAAAATAGAGTGCAGGCTGCTTTTGAGTATCAAAAATATGAAAAAGCAGCCTGCACTTTTTTGTTTCTTTATTGAATGGGCGATTATTTTGTTTATTGTTCAACCTAGTTATCTAAATACCAAGCCGTCTTTTCGTGCCGCGTTGTTTGCGATGATTTCGCTGATTGCGGTGTCCATTCCGCTGCTGTTTGAATTGCCTGTGGGCGTGGTGATTGTGTTTGCCGTGTTCATTTGCTTGCGATTGGGTTTGTTGAGCATGGGCATCTACCAACTCAAACTGTGGCAAACTGTGTGTATGCTGCTGGGCGCAACGGTGCTGGTATTCCAACAACTTGGCACGATTTTGGGTTTGCAAGGCGGCATTTCGTTTTTGCTGTTGCTGGCATTACTCAAAAGCTACGAAGGCAAAACCAAGCGCGACTGGCAAGTGTTGGTGGTGGTGATGCTGTTTTTGCTGGCTGGCGCGATTTTGTTTAGCCAAGAATTGTTAACAGGCATGTGGATTTTGTTGTGCTTAATGATGATGGCTTGTACTTTGTCCTTGCTCAACGACTTGACATGGCAGCCTGCACTCAAACAAAGTTTAGTGGGCTTTTTGCTGACGTTGTTGCCGATGGTGGTGTTATTTGTGTCTGTGCCACGCCGAAGTGCGCCGTTTTTGGGCGTGCCACAAACTTCATCAACCCAAGCCACAACAGGCATGTCCGACACGATGAAACCTGGCAGTATTGGCGATTTGGTATTGAGTAACGAACCTGTGTTTACTGCCACATTTGACAACGATGTCATACCACAACAGCAAAATCTGTATTGGCGCGTAATGGTAATGGGACAGCACAACGGCAACGAATGGCAAGCCATGCACGATTTTGTGGACAGAGCCGATGCCAGCAAAGGACAGTACATCGCCTATTCCATTATTGCCGAAGATGACAAAGGGCGCATTCCTGCATTGGATTATCCGCAAGTTCGCAATCGCCGTGGCGTGTTTATGGAATCGGGCAATGTGTTGCGCATGTTCAGCCGCAAAGGTGTACGCCGCGTTGATTTACGTGCATCGCTGTCCAATGAATTACCGCACGAATTAAACGCACGCGAACAAGACTTCTACACCAAACTCCCAGCCAACAGCAATCCACGCACTCGCGAACTTGCCCAAGCCCTGTATCAACAAAACAACGGCAATGTCGAACAATTCGCGCAGGCTGCTTTTAACTATTTTGCACAACAAGGCTTTACCTACACGCTCAAACCGCCTGTTTTGGGCAGCCGCAACAGTACCGACCAATTCTTGTTCAACAGCAAACAAGGCTTTTGCGAACATTATGCCGATGCCTTTGTCGTAATGATGCGCGCAGCAGGCGTACCCGCTCGCGTAGTCGTGGGCTATCAAGGTGGCGAATACAACGAAGCCGAACAATTTTGGCAAATCCGTAGCAAAGATGCCCACGCATGGACAGAAGTTTGGTTGCCAGAACGCCAAGTATGGAAACGCATTGACCCAACCGCAGCCGTATCTGCTGTTCGCATTGAAAGTGGTGTAAGTCAAGCCCTATCAGGCGATGAAGGCAGCCTGCTCCCCAACACAGGCTTTTGGACACGTTTTTCTGACCAAGGCCGCTTCTATTGGCAACAATGGGTAGTAAACTACGATGACGAACGCCAACAAAGCCTGTTCAACAAACTCGGTTTTGACGGCGTGAACACATGGAACGTGTTGATGGTATTTGGCGCAGGTGGCGCATTGTCGCTCATACCGCTGGGCTTGTGGTGGCGCAAATCACGCCAGCAAGACGTGATACAACCGCTGCAAAACGGCTACACCCTGCTCAAACGCCGATTACTGGGCAAGCAATATCCCACCATCGCCGCGATTGCACCAATGGAATTGGGCCAAATCCTGCACGATAACAATCGCCTGCACGATGAAATTGCCCAACTGTTAGACGATTTTATGCGATTGAACTATGCCAGCAACACCCCCAACGAGAAGCAAGCATGGCAATGGCACAAACGCGCCAAACGCATCGCTAAAAAATATCGTTTAAAGGAAAACGCGTAATCAAAAAGCAGCCTGCACTTTTTCTGTTTTATGGAAAGTGCAGGCTGCTTTTCTCTTTTATCTCAACCCAAAATCGCGCTACAATACGCCCCGTTCTTAACCTTGTTTAACGAAAGCGCACCATGACCAAATTATCATTGAAAAAAATCTACTCTGGCAAAGTCCGCGATTTGTACGAAATTGACGACAAAATCATGCTCATTGTGGCAACCGACCGCTTGTCGGCGTTTGACGTGATTTTAGACGAACCCATTGTTGGCAAAGGCGAAATTTTGACGCAAATTTCTAATTTTTGGTTTGGCAAACTGGCGCACATCATGCCCAATCATTTCACAGGGCAAACGGTTTTTGACGTGCTGCCTGAAAACGAAGCCCAAGCCGTAGAAAAACGCGCTGTGGTTGCCAA